>JAYVNW010000284.1:0-2682 GCA_043758225.1 Candidatus Kuenenia sp.
GTCCAATAAGTAATTCTCCCGAAATAATACGCGGGTTTGGGAAATGTATGATGGACTTCCAGTCCGTCATTTTCCGGACGGACTGGAAGGCCATCCTACGGCGAATTACAGAAATTATTTCGGGACAGTTCCCAGGGGTCGCGCGAAGCCTAAGTCCACCGTAGTCGAGAATTCCACGGGGCGGCAACTTGAGTTAACTTTCAGGAAGACCGGCTGTTTTTGCACAGAACCGCCATCACTGCGGCCGAGCATCGGAAAAAACTGCCGAAGTCTGACAGCTGAGGCCGTTGCCACCCTGATTGATACCGAATCGGCGTTGCGTGAAAAAGGCCACAGCGAGTATTCTGCCCGTCTCTCCCTTCTCAAATCTGCTTTCTCGACGGTATTGATTCTTTCTCACGGCTGCAGCAATGCACCGGTTGGGTCAATGTCGCTCACTTCGCCTGTCCCAGTACTCTCACCTTTCCAGAATCATCTGAAAGGCTCCTGTCATGCGCTCGTTTCGATTGCCGTTGCAGCACCTCTGTGTCGTCATTCTTTTTGCCTTCAATGCCGTTGGCTGTCATACGATGGGTGGCTACGCCGCAAATTCATCGGGCATGGGCTATTACGAACAGGGCAACTACACCGCCGCTGCGACTGAGTTTCAGCAGGCGATGCTGGCGAATCCATCGAATCCGGACTACGTCGCGAACTATGCCAAGGCTCGCATGAAGCTTGGCGATGCACAGGGAGCAGAACAGCTGTATCGCCAGGCATTGAGCATCGCGCCGTCGCATCAGCCTGCCTATCATGGACTTGCTGAAACGATGATCGCGGAAGGTCGCAGCGAACAAGCTGCAAGTTTATTGACCACATGGGCTGCGACACAACCATATGTCCCTGAATCGCATATCGAGCTGGCATGGATTCAACGTGAGATGGGTCAAACTGAGGCCGCCGCACAGTCGCTTCAAAAGGCACTGCAGCTAAATCCAAATCACTCAACAGCACTTGCACATCTTGGTCAATATTACGAAGAAACAGGGCATCCGGATCAGGCTGTTGCGATCTATCAGCGATCGCTGCAGTCCGACTGGAATCAACCTGAAGTTCATTCACGAATGGCGGCTGCTTCGCAAAGTGCTGGCTCGGCAAGTCCAATGGCGGCAACCGCCATGGCACGCGGCATCCATCCATACAATGTCGCTCGACAACAGACTGCATTTGGACCACCGTCCCCGGGTGCCCAGGTAGCTCAGATGCGAATGGCGCAGACACAGATGGCGATGGGCGGAGCGAATATGAATGGCAATCCAATGTACGGCTCGACTGGGCAGATGTACGGTGGCCAGATGGCGGCAGCTCCAGGAATGAATCAAGGCATGATGTCCACATACTATTCGCCTGAGAATATTCCGTCGTTTGGAACCGGCTCTATGCACGGACAATGGCAGCCAGCAGGCCCTATGATGCAGATGCCACCGAATCAAACCGCATCAATGTCGTTCGGGACGGGCTCAACTGGCGGAACAGAATTCCAGTCCGGATCGTCGGGCATGATGCCAGCGGAAGGCGAGTGGTCGTTCGAAGATGGTTCACCAGTTGGTGCTCCGGTCAGCGTTCCTGCGAACGCTGCACCAAAGACCGCTGTGGCCCCCACGCCGGACCCGGCTTTTTCCGCGACGGAGACGCCTAGTCGAGTGACCAACGTATCATGGTCCGCAGCTGAATCTACTGTGCCGATCAGTGGACCGCCTGCGACGGGAACACCGGTCGTTGAAGCCTTCTGAACTTTGACTTGTTAGAAAAGGAATTACTCTCGTCGAGCCTGCAAGGCACTCGGCCGCTTGCCATCAGCGACGCGGAAGGATGCAGATCTGCCTACGTAGTCCGACCTGTCCCAATTGGGATTCCTTCGGCGGGGTGACATATTCGGCGACTTTGTTTCTGCCGCTCGCCAAACAAGCATTCCGGAGTGCAACCAGCATTCTGTCACATTTGAAAAGATGAATGGCGTGCCCGGGGTCGGGCTGAGCGAATCAAAGGGACCCCGGGGTTTCGAATAAACAAAAAAGGATGGCCAGCTCTCGTGAGCCGACCATCCTCTTTTGTTTAGTTCACGAATACTTTAAATTAGCATTCAAGACATCGTTAGTGTAACGCCCTATTACTTTGGGTTTAGTAACGGTCGCGTCCGCCACCACTGCTGCCACCACGGCCGCCGCCGCCACCACCGTAGCCGCCACCGCCTCCGCCACCACGACCGCCGCCACCGTAGCCGCCGCGTCCGCCACCACCCCCACCACCCCCCCCCACCACCACCACCTGATTCGCGTGGACGTGCTTCGTTGACAACAATCTGGCGACCATCAAGATCAGAACCATTCAGAGCACGAATGGCTTCATCACCTCCGGTCTCCATCTCAACAAAACCGAATCCCTTGGATCGGCCAGTTTCGCGGTCACTGACAACCTTGGCTGAGGCCACAACGCCGTACTGCGCGAAAGCCTGCTCGAGACCTTCAGACGTAGTGCCCCATGCGAGGCTACCCACAAAAATGTTCTTACTCATCACAAAACCCTTGAGCTTGACAGCTACTAAAACACCTTATCGTTGCCACAACGGCAACTGTTTGAACACGTCACTTAAAGCCCACTGACCAAAAACATCAGCGGCATAAAACTACAAGGTGCATGCTA
>JAYVNW010000285.1:0-3089 GCA_043758225.1 Candidatus Kuenenia sp.
CAAATTAAGGCGGCCGGTGGTGTTGTGCAGTTGCGGCCGGAGATTGAGCCGCTGGTGAAACTTATCGAAGACACACCCAGGGAGCAGCTGTTGGAAGAAATTGGCAACCGTATTCGCAAAGGGCTCAGCTATCGCGAACTTCTGGCCGCCTTGTTACTGGCGGGAGTTCGAAACGTGGAGCCTCGCCCAGCAGTCGGTTTCAAATTCCATGCTGTGCTTGTTGTTAACTCCGCGCATCTGGCAAGTCTGGCCTCACCCGATGCGGATCGTTGGCTGCCGATTCTCTGGGCGTTGGATGAATTCAAGAGTTCCCAGTCAAAGGACGTGAATGAAGGTAACTGGACGATGTCGCCAGTCGACGAAAGTGGGATTCCTTCGGCCAGTCAGGTTCGCGATTCGTTCCATCGTTCGATGCAGCAGTGGGATGAAGCTCATGCGGATGTCGCGGCAGCTGGCGTGGCTCGTTTTCTTGGGGCGACGGAGGCATTGGAATTATTTGCGGCCTATGCGGCTCGTGACTTTCGCAGCATAGGACACAAAGCAATTTTTCTTGCGAACGGATGGAGAACATTGCAGACGATCGGCTGGGAACACTCAGAGCCTGTTTTGCGGTCACTTACTTATGCGATGCTGAACCACAACGGCGAACCGAATCCAGCATCGAGTGATCTTGCGCCCGACCGTGCGTGGAAGAAAAATCTGGAACTCGCGACGAAGTTTCGAGACGGCTGGGAATCCGGTTTGCCGACACACGCGGCCACTGATGAGCTTTTGAAAATCCTGCGAACTGGCTCTGTCGAAGATGCGGCGACTCGCGTCACCGAGATGATCAATCGCAATGTGTCGCCGCAGACAATCTACGACGCGCTGCACTTGGCTGCGGGCGAACTATTGATGCGGCAATCTGGCATTGTGTCTCTTCACGCCATGACGACGACAAATGCACTTCGGTTTCTGTATGACAACGTAGCAACACCGCAGACTCGAAAGATGTTGCTGCTTCAGAATGCATCGTTCCTGGTGTTGTTCCGCGACGCCATGAAAGCTCGTGGACAAGTGGGTGAAGCCGAGATCGATTCATTGCAGGCAGTTGAGACATTGGATTCGGTGACGGTCGATTACGTGTTTGACAGCGTCGGAAATCAGCCATTTCAGGCCGCCGAACATGCAATGAACTTTCTGGCATCCAACGGCGCGGAAAACCTGATGAACGCCGCACGCCGATTGATCTTTCTGAAAGGCACCGACGCTCACGATTACAAATTCAGCACGGCCGCGATGGAGGATTACTACAAAATCCGTCCTGAGATTCGAGACCGCTTCCTCGCTGCCTGCACGTACAGTCTCAAAGGGAACAGCGCACCGGACAATAAGCTGGTGGATCGTATTCGAGCGGCTCTTGGCTGAACCTTGTGACGAACTTCGCTCGAAATTGCCGTGGCAGCAACACCGGTTTCCGGACTGCAGAATCCCAGTTCGACGCGGCGCCACGGTTTCACTAACCTACGCGATCGCATTGCGGTCTTCTGCCGCTCACTATTTGCCATTTACTATCTACAAATAACTATTCACCAAGCCATGACCACAGAACTTCCAAAGCAATACGAACCCGCCGCTTCACAGACACGCTGGGTTGAACACTGGCTGAGTCATGGCTACTGCAACGCCGATCCGACTCCGGGCAAGGAATCGCATACGATCATGATCCCGCTGCCTAACGTGACGGGAGCCCTGCATATGGGCCACTGTCTCAACGGCACGATTCAGGATTTATTGACTCGCTGGCGACGCATGCAGGGCAGAGTGGCATTGTGGATGCCAGGTACCGATCACGCTGGAATTGCGACTCAAGCGGTGGTTGAACGCCGCATGCTGGAAGAGGAAAAGCTGACGCGCCACGACATCGGACGTGATGCGTTGGTGGAACGCATCTGGAAGTGGAAGAATGAGTACGAAGCTCGCATTCTGAATCAATTGAAACAGATTGGATCAAGCTGCGATTGGCGACGAGTCCGTTTTACTCTGGATGACGTGTGCAGCAAAGCCGTGCGAAGAACATTCTTCAAGATGTTCAGCGACGGGTTAATTTATCGCGGCAAGCGTCTGGTGAACTGGGACACGTATTTGCAGACGGCGGTTGCGGATGATGAAGTGTTTACTGAAGACATCAACGGCAGCTTCTGGACGATGAATTATCCCGTGGTGACCAGGCGAGCGGAGGGTGTCAGCCCTCCGAGTGCGATTCATGCGGCAGAACTCGGAGGGCTGACACCCTCCGCTCGCCAGGATCAATCATGGATTCCAACCGGTCAACGCATCTCATTTTCAACCACACGCCCGGAAACGATGCTGGGTGATACTGCGATCTGCGTTCATCCAACCGACGAACGCTACACTGATCTCATCGGCAAGCATGTTCAGATACCCGCTAACGGCCGCATCATTCCGATCATTGCCGACGCATTGCTGGCTGACAAAACACTGGGCACGGGAGCGGTCAAGGTAACGCCAGCCCACGACCCGAACGACTACGCCTGCGGTCTGCGCAACAACCTGCCGATGATCAACATCCTGAATACGGATGGCACGATTAATGAAGAAGGCGGAGAGTATGCTGGTCTCGATCGCTTCGAGGCCCGCAAGAAGATCGTGGCGAAAATGGAATCGCTGGGTCATTTGGAAAAGGTCGAAGACCGCATTATTCCGATGAAATACAGCGACCGTTCCAAAACGGCGATCGAGCCGTTTCTGAGTGATCAGTGGTTCGTAAAGATGGACACGCTTGCGCAAAGTGCGATGGATGCCGTAGAAGACGGCCGAGTTCGCTTCTTTCCGCAGCGGTATGCCAAGACGTATCTGGATTGGCTGGGTGAAAAACGTGATTGGTGTATTAGCCGGCAGTTGTGGTGGGGACATCGGATTCCGATTTGGTCGTGTGCTGTCTTGGGAGGATTCGAAGTCGACTTCGATCAGTTTGTGCAACAATTCGGGGATTGGAAGCGTCAGGGACGAATCGCGATAGTGCTCCGTCCACTCACTTCTCCGGCTCAGGCTGGTGAAGCAATTCCTGACCCCTTAACGGAACAATA
>JAYVNW010000286.1:0-4641 GCA_043758225.1 Candidatus Kuenenia sp.
CGACACCGGCTGATGAGCCTCTGCACAGACCTCCAAACACTGCCGAGTCAGCTCGTACTTGCGCTCGCACGGCTGATAGCAATCGGTGACGCCCGAGAAAACAATCCGCTCACCGCGCCACGCATCGCGCGACAGCCACTCTCGCAGCAGTCGCGGCGCATCGAGCTTCACGAAAATCTTCGCTTCAAAGTCGATCCCCGCATTCAGCCCGAGGTACTCGTGATACGGCCGCGCGTAGCAGTACGAGCAACCATGCTCGCAGCCTCGATAAGCATTGATGCTGTACCGAAACGGAATGTCGGGGCTGTCGTTCTCACTGACGATGCTCTTCGATTCGTCGCGGAAGAACTCGGTGCGAACCCGCTGCAAATCGTCGAGAAACTCCGGATCGTTCTCGAAGTCGGCATAGTCCGGAATCGAATGCGACTTCGAGAACCGATTCGGTGGCTCGATGGAGGAGCCACGCCCGTGGGGAGCTGGCCGCGTGTCGATCAGTGGGACGACGGAGGTCATGTGATCGTTATCCATTGAGTCAGCGACAGGCATCGTGATCCCGCTTGTAAAGTGTGAAGCCGCCCCGATGTTCAAGCGTCTCAAGTTTTGTAAAGAACACCACTATCACGCCGAAAAGCGGTGTGTTCCGAAGAACAGAAATACAGCACTCAAAACACTCGCAGTGCAACACACCGCAGCAATAGCGTTTCATTTATGATCGCGATGTTTGTGTTTGTGACGCGCATCCATTGCGTTTTTTGCACACATCTGTAACAAGTAACCATCGTGCGTATTTCGCTCCACTTGGAAAGTCTGGGGGGTGTAATGACTCTTAGCTGTGATCGGCACCTCGAAAAGCGAATGCCGCAGCGGCACGGCGTAACGATGATCGAAATCCTAGTCGTTCTTGCAATAGTTGGGTTGTTAATTGGCTTGATTCTTCCGGCAGTAGCTTCGTCGCGCGAGACTGCTCGACGCATGCAGTGTGCTTCCAATCTTAAGCAGATTGGGTTCGCAGTTCACAACTACGAAAGCTTGCACGGAATTCTACCTCCTGGAAGCAGCATGAATTACTCGTTTCATGTTTTTCTGCTGCCGTACCTCGACCAGTCTTCCCTGTATCAATCCATCGATTTTCGATCGCACCCAGAGCTTGATTCGACCGCCGACAAACGAGTGCTAGTCACTCAACTGCCTGTATTCGTTTGCGTTTCTGATCCCGGCGGGGCTGTCGCCAAGGCGGCATCTACGAATTACTTTGGAAACTACGGGACAGGAGTTCAGGCTCACGGCTTCAATGGCATGTTTCGATATTTGAGTCCAAGTCCAACGTTCAACCTTGGACCAATCAGGGCAAGTGACATCTCAGATGGCATGTCAACCACTGCTGCTGTCTCCGAAGGATTCATCGGGGGGGCGATACCGAGCCGCTTGCGGTCATTGTGGATCTTGCCAACGGCATTGACTGCCCCAAACCAATTGGACACGTTCGCAGACACCTGTGAAAGGCTGTCAGTTGCGGTCGGTTCTGACGATTTCATACGCGGACGACCTTGGGCGACTGGGCAAATCAATCGAACGGGATACACGCACATTAGTTCCCCGAACATGCCGAACTGCCTCAATGGAAATTTCGTGCAGTCAGGAAGTTACAGCGTCGGGAGTGCGCATCCACAGGGAGTCAATGTGTTATTTGCAGATGGACACATTCAGTTCGTTGCAACTGCAACTGATCGAATGGCTTGGCGGGCAATGGGGTCGCGAAACGGTTCTGAGTTTGTTTCACAATGAAAGGTCAGTGTTATGACAAAATTTGCGAGGATACATTTTTGCAAATGGATCGCGGTATGCTTGGTGATGTGTACACTCGGAGCGGTACCTTCCGCCACTATTCACGCCCCGGTCGAAGGAAGTCACCCATACGATGAATACCTAGAGTGGTCTGTTTCAGTCGATAGCGACCCCGCAGCTGAACCGGAAAACAAACCGGTGGCGACAGTGCGAATATGGTTAAAGGACGTAGGTAACGCTGGCCCAGAAATATGGTTCGACACAACAAGCATGAGCTACGGAAATTATACACAAACGGCGATACCGGATGCACATTGGCCGATTGGATATACGAATCCAGGTGCAACCGTTACTGTTGGCGGATTAAGCCCCTACGCATACACCGCCATCACGTTTTACGACCCCGGGAGTAGCGGTGGCTGAGGGAGTTGATAAAAACTGGCGAAATCCTTGAATCAAAGTTTGTTCGCTGTCAACTAATCTAGTTTATCACAACAGCCGCCCCATTGCTTGTTGAAAATAAAAACGGTGACATTGTGCCTAAGTTTTTCCGGAATTGCGCCCCCAACGTTTTTTTTGGCTGCGTCGCAGTGCTGCTGTTTTCTGCCGTCGCAGTTATCAATTGGCGGCACTCTTCGCTGGAAACGGGGCAGCTCCCGAAAATAATTGAGCGCAGGCGACCGAGAGTCCTGCAACAGGAGAAATCCGAACAGCAAATCTCGCGATCCAATACGAACGCTAAGGTTTTGCCAAACGGGGGCACAATTTATAGACCAGCCTCGAAGAAGGATTGGGAATCTTGGAAAAAAGCCGAAGACATTTCTGTTCCAATTACCGATATTTATGTTGCGTCTGCCATCAAAGTGACAAATGAAACGGCACAAGCCGAACCAGATGGCACTGTCAATTTGAATGGGTCGAGACAAATTGAATTCTCCGCATGGTTTGATCTAGCGGAAGACATTACATCTGCCCCACCTTTTGCTCACATACAACTTGTTCAATTCATCGGTTCTGAACGGCGTGTTTTTAAGACGATTAAGGTGGAACCACTTATTGTGGATGGTCAGAGGCGTACTTTACACGGTGCCATGTCAGTAACAAAGCTTGGTAACTTTGTGCTGATACTTAGGGTGAGTGGTCGTGATGTAGCCAAACTCGGTGTAAGAATACACTGAGTTTGCATATGACACCCCTACAAATACGGATGTTATGGTTATTTTGTTGCAATCAAAGGTCTGTTGTTTAATGGTATGCATCTCGCTGCGCTCGCTTGGTGCAAGCCCATCATTCACTATTCAAGACCCGGTTCATCTAGGCTTGTTTTCGTATATCGAGAATCTGGATTTTAAAGTTACCGTTGACAGTGATCCGGCTGCCGACCCCGCGGACAAACCGATGGGAACACTGCGGATATGGGCGTGTGAGACCGGGCCTGGTGCCGAATTGTGGTATGACACGACGAATATGACTTATGGGGAGTACACTCAAACGGCAATTCCCTATTGCTATTGGCCAATTGGAAGCGCGAGTCTTGGTGAGACATTTACAGTAAATGGAACTGCTTTACCGAATTTCGTTTCCATAGGATTTTATGACCCGTGAAACAGTGGTGGCTAGGTTCACTCTTAAGTAGATGAAGACATGCTGAAATAGTATCGCCCAACATCGTTGATCCCATTGCCTGTCAAACATGCTTAAGGCGATATTATGTCTAAGTTTATGGAAGCTTTGACGAAACGGCGCGTATTGCTTTTCAGTAGTGTCTTGCTGATTTGTGTGGCTGCAAGTGCCTATTTGCGATCTCCGCAATTGGGGACGGGTAAGCTGCCCACAATTGTTGAGCGTCGCCCATCAATAGCGCCGCCACCTCCCTCCAGAACGATACCACCTCCCTCCGGCTTGGCGACGAGTCCACCAACTAGGGTGAAGGCAAGTTCAACACCAGGAGCGAAGGTGGAGGCTCAGCCGAACGGAGGCACGATTTACACCCCTACCTCCAAGGCAGACTGGGAATCTTGGAAGAAGGCGGTCGATCCCTCGATCCCCACGACAGAAATCTTTGTCGCTTCCGCCATCAAGCTCACGAATGTGGCTGCGCAAATCGAGACTGATGGCACAGTCGCCTTGGGCGACACGCGTGAGCTTGAGGTCACGGCTTGGTTCGATCTGGCGAAAGACATTAAGTCAATTCCACCACATGCTTCTATCCAACTCGTTCAGTTTGTCGATGGACGACGGCGGATCATCAAAATGGTGAAAGTGGAACCATTGGAAGTGGCTGGTCAACGACGTTCTCTGCAAAGCACTGTAACTGCTCCCAACTCGGGCAATTTTGTGTTGATTCTTCGCGTAAGTGGCCGCGACGTTGCAGACCTTAAGGTCAGAATCAATTAGACGGTGTTGACGTTCTCGCCAGCCAATGGGCTCGCACAAGTAATAACTGGCGGTGTTACCCTTCGCGCGTCGTGGTGTGAGAACTTTGTGGAGAGCGGTTTTCGGTTCGATTTCCTTATTTCTCGCGATGCCAATCTTGTGTTGGAACTTGCCTGCTCACACCAGCACGCGCGGTTTGAACCTACAGGGTGAGCCTCGAAGACTCGACTCGCCCTACAGTTTTGGCCGCTTCGGCAACGGAACCATCCTGTATCACTCGCCGAGCGGAACGCCGTCTTCGGTGTAGCGCCAGTTTTTAAGGAACGTCAGCAGGTCGGCCATTTGATCGACGGTGATGTTCTTCTCGAGGCCGATCGGCATCAGGGAGAGGCCGCTCGATTTGAGTTCATCGACATCGGTGCGCAGGATCGTTTCCTCTTTGCCTTCCGGCATCCGGATGGTGATGGACGATGCAGTCTC
>JAYVNW010000287.1:0-3430 GCA_043758225.1 Candidatus Kuenenia sp.
CTTCCCGAGAGCCGAGCCAATGATCCCCGGAACGAATTCTGGTGACTGGTCGAAATCGAAAGCAGCAACTGGCCCTGCTTGCGCAGCATTTGCTGTGCGTCCACGGTCGAATTTGCTTCGATCGTTCCAGAGATGATGTCTCCGGAAGTGGACTTGGATTTGTAGGAATACAACATGGAAAACTCAGATCATGCAATGGGATTTACTTGGCTTTGTTCGATATTGGGGAGCCGCAAGGCGCTAGCCGCAGGTGAATAGCAGTGTTTTTCTTTCTTTCATGTCACCGGCTTTTAATTGTTCAATCCACAAACGCCACGCGGGCGACTTCCTCCAGACTTGTTTTCCCTTCTTCCGCCAGACGAATGCCTTCCGCCAGCAGCGTCGTTCCGCCGTTGGCTCGATGCTTTCTGCGAATGGATTCGACGTTGGTGTCATTGGAAATAATTTCTCGCAGTTCATTCGTGATGTTCAGGATTTCGTAGATTCCACTGCGGCCACTGAAGCCTGTGTCATGGCAATCTGTGCAGCCTTCTCCACGTTCGAAGGAACGGCGACGGTTGCCTTCGTACCGCAGCGAATCGAACAGTTCGGCGGACGGAAAATATGTTGTGCGGCATTTGGGACAGATGTTGCGAATCAGACGTTGAGCGACCACTCCCACGAGGGCCGCCGAGATTTTGAACGAAGCGATGCCCATATCGAGCAAACGGGTGATCGCGCTGGCGCTGTCGTTGGTGTGCAGCGTGCTGAGCACCAGATGCCCCGTGAGCGCCGCCTGAATGGCGACCTCAGCCGTTTCCGCATCGCGAATCTCGCCGACCATGATGATGTCGGGGTCCTGACGCAGCATTGAACGCAGCGCACCTGCAAAGGTCATGGACGACGATGCGTCCGCCTGCACCTGACTGATCATTTGAATCTGGTATTCGACCGGATCTTCGACCGTGATGATTTTTGTATGGACCGATTTCTTCAGTTCCAGAGCGGAATACAGTGTTGTCGATTTCCCACTGCCGGTCGGTCCCGTGACCAGGACCAGTCCATGCGGTCTGGACAGCATGCGTTTGATTTCACTCAACTGGCCGCTGTGAAATCCGAGCTTGCCAAGGTCAAACGTCACCTTCTGCCGATCCAGAATTCGCATCACGACGTTCTCACCCAGTACGGTCGGCAGGGTTGAGACACGCAGGTCAATTTGTTTGCCATCAACCACAACATGAATACGACCGTCCTGTGGCATGCGGCGCTCAGCGATGTCCATGCTGGCCATAACTTTGATGCGGGAGACAATCGCCGCGTGAAAATCAAGCCGGGGACGCAGGACTTCCTGCAGCTCACCGTCGATGCGGTAACGCACGACGGACATTTTTTCGCCGGGCTCAATGTGAATGTCGCTCGCTCCGTCGCGCACACCGTGCACGACGATATAGTTGACGAGATTGATGATTGGGCTGCCTTCGGCGACGATGCCCAGATCCGTTAATTCCGAATCAACGGTTTCGGCATTGACCTTGATGGCGTCGTCTTCTAGATCTGCCGTGATCGTATCGACCGCAAAACCTTCCCTGTAGCAGCGTTCGATCATGCGGGCGATGTCAACCGGCAAGGCAAACAGTGGACGGATGCGGTGTCCGGTGATTCGAGCGAGCTCATCGCGCTGTTGAAGATTTCTGGGCTCCGACATGGCGACTGTCAGTACGCCATGCACGCAAAATAACGCCAGCACGCCGAGTGATTCGGCGATCGCCCTTGGAATGATGTTGACAACATCAGGATCGACCATCCCGTCGCGCAATCGCACGCCCTGCACGCCCAGCTGACTTTCAAGAAATGGCAGCAGCGCGGCTTCTTCGATGAATCCCATTTCGACCAGAACTTCGCCCAGACGAGCGTTGTTGGTCTGTTGGCGGCCGAGTGCGCTCTGCAACTGTTCTGCGGTGATCAGGCAGGCAGAAATCAATTGCTCGCCCAGTGGCGGCGCTGACATGCTCTGACTGGTCGCCGAAAAGGAAAGGGGAGCTGAGACGGGATTTTCGAGCAGTGTGGAGCGGCTCATCGCGCGAAACTCCCGGCTGCTTCAAATGTGTTTTCGAAGACGTCGAACATGGCGATGACATTGGTCGCCTTCAGGATATCTCTGCACAGTTGAGTCGGTGATGCCAGTTTGATGCAGCCCCCACGCGCAATGCTTTGACGCTGGCAATCGACCAGCAGTTCCATGCCACGGCTGTCGACGAGCGGAATGCCGCTCATGTCAATTACGATCCGCGGCTGACGCTGACTGATGCAGCGATCCAGCAATTTGATCAGATCGTCGAGCGTCTTCGCGGCGATCGGCTCATCGCCTTTAATCAGATCTACAGCACCCTGTCGAGTTCGTTCAAACATGTCATCCCTTTCAGATCGCTGGCAGCGTCATTGTGAACTGCGAGCCTTGGTTCAGCTCACTTCGAACAGTGATACTGCCGCCGTGCAACTGGACGACTTCCTGAGCGAACGACAGGCCGAGCCCGGTTCCGGTCGTGTCCCGCACGCGTTGATCATCACTGCGGAAGAACCGATGGAAGACATTGCCAACTTCCTCTGGCGCGATGCCGTAGCCGGTGTCTTTAACGTGAATACGGATTTCCGATTTCGCCAGCTCCACATTGAGTGAAACCTTTCCTGCCTCTGGCGTATACTTGGCTGCGTTGCCAAGCAGATTGACGAGAGCGGCGGAGATTTTGTCCTTGTCGATGCTGAGTTCCGGCATCTTTGCCGGCATCTGTAATTCCAGTCCAATCTGCTTTTGGTCAAACTGCGGTCGTGTCTTTTCGACGGCCTCGCGAATGAGTCGTTCCACGTTCGTTGAGTGCCGGTTCAGGCTGACAGAGCCACCTTCCATCCGGCTGATGTTCAGAAATTCATCGACGAAGCGGGCAAGTCGGGTGGCTTCCGAACCGATGGTGTTCAGATATTGCTTTTGAATCTCTTCATCCAGTTGGTCGTCAAGCTCCAGCGTCTCTGCGCACGCTTTAATGTTGGCCAGCGGAGTTCGCAACTCATGCGTTGCGGTATCCACAAACTGGTCGCGTGTGTGTTCCACGAGCTTGAGCTGCGAAATATCGCGCAGTGACCAGATTTGGTGGACTGTGCCCGATTCGTCGGCCTGAAATGGCATGCGCGCAAGTCGCAGGACGCCGTCGGATAACTCGGCCGAGTGATAGATTTCGATCACCGCCGGTCGCGAGAGTTCCCGACACTGCTCCGTGAACCTCTTAAGGTTTTCCGGGACGCCTGTCGGAACGAAGCATTCGAGTGGCTGTTCGATCATTGATTTCTCGTCAGTATCCAGCAACAGACCAAACGCGCGATTGGCAAATGTCACGACGCCTTCCGCATCCGTAACTGCGACTCCTTCGCCCATGTGCTGCAGGATCTGCTGATACTT
>JAYVNW010000288.1:0-1523 GCA_043758225.1 Candidatus Kuenenia sp.
ATGGCAGCAGTTCGAGCCATATGGTCGATCGCGGCCTTGGCCATGTTGTAGGCCATCGCTGTCGGTATCGGGATTATCGCGTGAGGTGAACTGATCACAGTAATAGCTCCGCCTTGGCCTTGTTTCAGCATCTGGCGAGCAGCCGAGCGAACTCCATGCAGCGCGCCCCACATGCTGACTTCGATGGTGCGTCGGAACCCTGCCATGTCAGCTTCGACCATCAGCTGCCTGTCACTGTACACTGCGTTCGACACGAAGAGGTCCAGGCTACCGAAGGCATCGACCGTTTGCTGGACCATGTCTTCGACCGCTTTCAAGTCGGAGACGTCACAGGCACAAACGATCGACTTGCACCCCATGTCGCGAATCTCCTTCGCAACTTCTTCCGCCTGCGCTTTGCTGGAACTGCAATTGATCGTTACGTTGGCTCCGCCTCGAGCCAGAGCAAGGGCGACTGAGCGTCCGATACCTTTCGAAGAACCGGTAATAAGTGCATTTTTGCCTGTAAAACTGTAGTCCATGATCGTATTTCAGCCGTAAGTATTCGGTATGTGTTTCTGACGGTAATGCAATTACGCACGATTGCGAATCGCGAGATAACTGTGAATCATCGTAGCCCACACTGGCTACGTCAAACGTCTCTCACGTGCTGCCCACGAACGGGGACAACTTTGTTCGATGACACGCAATCCTGCAGTCCAATTGCAAACTCAGTCTTTAATCTCGGTTATCAGGCTCGCAACCTGAGTGGACTCATAATTAACCGCCGACAGTAAACCCCGGATGACTTTTTCTCGTCGATCCGCAGGATGATTCTGGCTGAGCTTCCATTTGCCTTCAAGGGAAAGCGTTCATACTCCCTTCTCCCCGAGATCGGGGGAGCAAGTAGCCGGAGGCCAGATGAGGGGGATGACTTGGATTGACCGTCATGTAACGATGTCAGGACCATTCGTATTTCCCCCTCACCCTTGCCCTCTCCCCCCGTGGAAAACTTGTGAAGTTGGGAAACTGATTGCGGGAGGGGCGAGGGGACAATGCCGGTTTTTCGCCATCGCCGGAATCTCAATGCATCCAAGGCTGGCGATACTCGCGGTCGGCCATGGCTTGAGCTTCCGCATCGTTGAGGCAGACTTCCTGTTCGGGATCCCATTGAATTGGGCGACCGAGCCGAGCCACAAGATTTGCGAGATGGCAAACAGTGGCGGATCGATGTCCTATTTCGACATCACAAATCGGCAGCTCACGACTTTGCATGCATTCCAGAAAATTCTTGGTGTGATCCATGCTGCGATAAAGCTGTATTTGTCCGGCGACATCGAGTGGCGTCTCCGCCAGTTCGACAGGGTCGGTAGTAACCTTTCCACGCGTTACTGCAGCACGCCCCTTTGTACCAATGAAAGTTGTGCCGTCAGCAATATCTTTCTGACCTTGTCCCAGCGTCATCTTCACGCCGTTGGCATAGGTGTAAGTGATGCGGCATTTTTCAGTGACTTCATGCAGCATCTGCGGATGGAACTCGGCCG
>JAYVNW010000289.1:0-8832 GCA_043758225.1 Candidatus Kuenenia sp.
GGCAGCAGCGCTGGAACAGCGATCTCATCAGATGTCACATCGCCCAGCGTGAGCGGATCGTAACCTTTGCCGAGAAAGCCACCGAATTGTCCCGGCGCATCAATAAACGGTACAAGCGCTGGGCCGTTGAGATGTATAGCGGTTTGAGCGAACTTCTGACTTGGCCGAACGCGTTGCAAAATTGCACCGTGGCACGGCAGGTCTTCCGACGACGGAAGCGGGTTTCCGGATTTGCGGCGATGGTATCGCCCTGTCATTGACAGATAAAACGCCGAGCCATGATCAAGATCTTCATGCGACATACTGCGGACGATGCAGAGGCGATCGGCAATCCCGGCGATTTGTGGCATGTGCTCACAAAAACGCACACCGGGAATCGCCGTTCCGATCGTTCCGAACGCACCGCGAACTTCCTGAGGAGCGTACGGCTTTGGATCCCACATGTCGAGTTGACTCTGGCCGCCGCTGGCAAATACGACAATCACAGACTTTGCTCTGCCGAATCCCGGTGCCTGCGATGCGATGGAATCTGCGACGACGGATCGCTGCGGAATCAGACCTGGCAGTGCCCAGTTCATTCCTGCAAGACCTCCGATCCGCAACCATTCGCGTCGACGAAGTTGCGATCCGGTTTTGTCTGGTTGCAGGAACTTCAACATGATTAAGCACCTTCTTCAGCAGTAGATTTCCAGACACGTCAATTCCGGACGGCAATTCAGTCGAAGCGGATCTTTGGCACCGATGCCGCGCGATACGTGCATTGTCATCTTATCCAGTGGAAACAAACCGGCGGCAAAACTGACACCGTAAATACTGGGAGAGTACACCGGGCCGATGATCGGCAAAACAACCTGTCCACCGTGCGTATGACCAGAGAGCATCACGTCGTAACCACACTTCTGTCCGAAACGATATTGATCCGGCGAGTGACTTAACAGAATTCGCAGATCGACACCGGCGTGTTCCACCGACGGCGGCGCGTTGCCAATCCATGGCAATTCGGAACCAGCCAGCAAAATGTTTCTGTCGGCCAGCTGGATTCGTTCGTGTATTCCCGTAACGCATTTCCAACCGGAGGCAGCCAGCGTTGCTCGAAAATATTCGTAATCATATCGCCAATCATGATTACCGAGTATAAAAAAACACGGGGCGATTCTGGTGAGCGGCTGCAGAATTTCAACGGCAGTTTCGAGCAATTCTGGTTTATCGATCAGATCTCCGGTAAAGACAATAGCATCGGCGTTCAGTTCCAACGCTTTGCTGACGACAAATCGATAAAAATCCGCACCAGGGCGATCGATAAAGTGCAAATCAGAAAGATGCACGACCCGCAGCGGCCGGCGCGACATACCAAGTTGGTTAGATGTTCGTATTCGTTTGACGTTGACTTCCAGTGAATAAATGTCGTTCCACGGCGACATCAAAACCGGATGCCAGCGAGAACCGTGAACGTTGGGCAGATTCGGCTCCAGCTTCGCGATCGCTGCAACGTCGAAAACTTCGCGGGAAACAGCTTTGTGAAATTCAAATCTCCGCTTCCATTGCCAGCGGAGAATTCCAAGAAACAACGGAATTGTTCCAAGCATTGTGAAGATAAGTATCGCCTGCCAGAACGGAGTTTGATCAGCGATCGATCCGCCTGCGAAAAGCCCATGACTACCGAACCCGCATGTCCAGATCAGGACAAACGGAAACACCATGATGGCTAAGTCGTGGAGCGATCGAAATTTCCGCAGTTTCGTGGCTTTGATTGGCAGCGAAAATGAGCGATTGACGCTCATGATCCACCATTCCGCATGTCCGGTGCAGCTCAAAAGGAATATCAGCCAACCCGTGATCAGTTGCATGAATCGATCGTCCGTGAAGCAAAAATACGGTCAGGTGGTGTCAGAATTCACGACTGATATTCATCAGCAATGGAATAAATTTGGCAAAGGCTCTCGCCCTGTGACTCAGTCGATGCTTCACGACGGAACTTAGCTGACCGAACGTCAGATGATATTCTGGAATCAGAAAGTACGGGTCGTAGCCGAATCCGCCGTCGCCATGAGCCTCACGCAGAATTCGACCGCGACAGGTACCTTCGCACGAGACGCGTATTTCACCTGCAGGATTCGCCAAAGCAACGCTGCACATGTATCCGGCGCCGCGATTGTCGTCGGCAACGTCGGCCAGATCCGCGATGAGTTTCGCATTGTTGCGTTCGTCAGTCGCGCCTTCGCCACTGTATCGAGCCGAATAAATTCCAGGTGCGCCGCTTAATGCATCAACCATCAGGCCGCTGTCTTCACCGATCACCCATTGATTCAATTCACGTGCGACCTGCGATGCTTTCTTTGCTGCGTTTTCCGCAAAAGTCAGTCCGTCTTCTTCGACTTCGCCGACGTTGCGGAAATCGGTCACCGGCAGGACCGTGAAGCCAACCATTGCGAGGATTTCGCTAACTTCTTTCGTCTTCTTTTTGTTGCGACTGGCAAGGACAATGGTGCGTAATGACATGGTAATTCGTGTAGGTCGGGAAACCGGACTGTTGAATCTCGCCGGAGTGTATCATGAACTTTAGATCCGGCGTACAACAGGCGTGGCATGCTGCAAGAATCTCGGGGAAGTGGTTCGGCAGACAAATCGGGGCTGGCGAATGAAATGTTATTTAGAGAAGCTTACTTAGAATGCAGTAAGCGGGAGATATGGGTTATTGCCAAGTCTGTACTTTCGCTAGTGGGGCGGATTCGAACCAGCCGGAGTTGGAACCATAAGCATGAAAACGGCGGCCATATTATGCTGATTGGCGGGCAGTCACTTCGTTTGTGCTTCTGTCTTGCCGGATTGGCCGTTGTTTGCCAAAATTCGTCAGGATCCAGCTACGTTCTTCCTGCCTGAACTGCAGTATTCTTCCTCCCTTCGACTGCATAATTGAACTGGTGCTCCGTCGTGCCGATGATGCCCGTCAATTTCAAAATCAAGTTGCCTTGTTTCGCGCTGTCAAAGTCGGCAATGTACCTCTGCGTTCTGATGTTGATGTTTCTGATCCCGGGATGTCATACAACTCCCAAAACAACGTACTCAACCGACCTGCCAGCTCAGCACACAGTGAACTCGAAGCATTTTGTGATCCACAGCAACGTGAGGCTCGATTCAGACAATGTGCTGGTGCAGGAGTTGGAAAATGTTCGCGAACGGCTATTCGCCACGCTGCGACTTCCTGAACAACGTGATGCCGTCAACGTGTATTTGTTCAGCAACGAAGCGTCGTACCGATACTACATGAATACGACGTGGCAGAATCTTCCGCCACGTCGTGCCTACTTTGTCGGCACTTCGCGAGAGCTCGCCGTCTATTCGTTCCTGGGCTCCAACGTACAGGAAGATCTGCGGCATGAATTCACTCACGGGCTGCTGCATGCGAGTCTAAGGACCGTTCCGCTGTGGCTTGACGAAGGGCTTGCCGAATACTTTGAAGTGGATCCAAACGTGCCTGATGCGATCCATGCGGAGCATGTCAACGAATGGAAAAAAGCGAAGCAGGATGGATGGAGTCCAAATCTGTTCAAGTTGGAAATGCTGAGCGATTTTCGCGATATGACTCAACGCGACTACGCAGAAGCATGGGGTTGGGTGCACTACATGCTGCAGACTTCCGATGAAACCGCAGAAGTGTTGCTCCAATACGTGGCCAGCCTTGAATCAGCAAAAGCCTCACCGCGACTGTTGCCACAGCTGGAAGCCGCTGCACCGGCGTATTTCAACGACCTGCAAGCCCATGTCGCCCTCATGCAGGACAGTCGTCTCACTGGAAATTCAAAGTAACGGTCATTCCAAATGATGACGCTATGGTGACCGCGGCAAACTTTTGGAGTGCCTGCGGCGCGCGAGCGATGCCAATTCCCTGATCTCAACGCGAACCCAAAAGAAATCGGGAGACTCAAGTCCCATCGCTCGCCGATCATGACCTTAATTCTGTCCGCGTGAAGTTAGACTATTCTACTGAAGCTCTTTGCGGACGTCAGCGTGTTTTGCAGCAGCATCGCAATCGTCATCGGTCCAACACCGCCGGGAACGGGCGTAATGGCCGATGCAACAGCACTGGCGGCCGCATAGTCGACATCGCCGACCAGACGTTCATTCACGCGGTTGATACCAACGTCGATAACAACGGCTCCGGGCTTGATCATGTCTCCTTTGACGAACTCCGGAATCCCGACGGCAGCAACCAGGATATCGGCCCTGCGACAAACGGCACCGATGTCTATGGTTCGACTGTGACAGATCGTAACTGTGGCATCAATGCCTTTTTGCACAAGCAATGCGGCCATTGGCTTACCAACAATGTCACTGCGACCTATCACCACGGCTTGACAGCCAGCGGTTGGCACTTTTGTAACTTCCAGCAACTTCATAACCCCGGCGGGAGTGCACGGCAGAAATCGAGGCCGACCCTGCAGCATCAAACCTGTGTTTTCAGGATGAAATGCATCAACATCTTTTGTGGGCAGGATCGCATCCAGAATCTGCATCGAATCCAGATGTTTCGGTAGCGGCAACTGCACTAGAATTCCATGAACACTTGCGTCTCGGTTGAGTAATTCTACCAAAGTCAACAGTTCAATCTGAGTCGTTGCAGCATCCAGCCGATGCAGCGTACTCTTCATCCCGGATTTTTCGCACGCACGCTCTTTGTTGCGAACATAGACTTCGCTGGCCGGATCTTTGCCGACCAGGACGGCCGCGAGGTGCGGAATGATTCCTGTAGCGCTAAGCAGTTGCTGAGTTTCCACGGCAACCTGGTTGCGAACTGATTCGGCGATAGCTTTGCCATCAACGATTTGAGCTGGCATTTTGTGAGTCCTGAAAGTGTTCAGAGTACTGCTGTTAGATCCGTCTGATTCGTCTTATCGGACAGAACCGACGGAATCGTCTTGTTTTCGCATCAGGTCAGCCTACGGACAAAGGATTTCAAGCACCTGCAATCGTTCCTGAGGGATAATCTCAACGACGCCAGATTCGGCCGGAATAAGCATCGTGATGCCTCCTCGAAGCGATTGCGTGCCACCGGGGGTTCTGACCACAGCCCGTCCTTTCAGACACATCAGGATACGAAACTGATCGGACGTAGAAATCTCAAACCGCTCCAGTGCGGTATGACGGCGGATGACGAAGTATTCACAGCGAACGAGTTCTTCGAAAATATGGTTTTGATCGCAGAGAGTCAGGGGCGTCACCGGGAACACGGGGCCACGGGCGAAGTCGGTGCATTCGATCGATTGCTCGACATGAATCTCGCGAGGCTGGCCATTTGCATCGGTGCGCCCCCAGTCGTAGAGCCGAAATGTAATATTGCTTTGCTGCTGAACTTCGGCCAGCAGGATTCCAGGGCCGATGGCGTGCACGGTTCCAGCCGGAACGAACACGCAATCGCCGGGCTTCACTTGTATCATGTGCAGCAGATCTTCGATGTTGCCAGACCGCAATCCTTCGCGCAATGCAGCAGCATCGACGCCAGATTTCAGGCCCGCACAAATGCGGCTTTCTGGCTGAGCATCAAGAATTACCCAAGCCTCGGTTTTTCCGTATTCTTTCGAATCAAAGCGTCGAGCCAATGCATCGTCAGGATGCACCTGCAGCGACAGCCAGTCGTTGGCGTCGAGGAACTTGATTAACAACGGAAACTGCGTCAGCCCGGCGTGAGCACCCAGCATCTCATGCGGGTGTGACTGCATAAGTTGCCGAAGGGTTTTACCGTTGAATGGTCCGCCAATAATCCTGCTCTGATCGCGGCCGTGATCGGCGAGTTCCCAGCTCTCGGCGTAGTCGTTGCCCTCGCCTATGGGCTTTTGCAGATGACTACCCAGCCGCCGACCTCCCCAGCGAATTCGTTTCAGCAATGGTTCGAAGATAAGCGGTGGGAGCATGGTGAAATTCCGGCGAGCGGCAGGGCGTCAGCCCTCCGAGTGTATTCCAGCGTTCTCGGAGGCCTTACTCCCAATATCAGTCGATTTGCGAATATTCTTGTCACTCTCCAGGTGGCGAATGTCAGATGCCACGTTTTACGACCCGCCTGACTTCGATTGCGAACACTACCAACTGAAATCCAGTCGCATTGGGCATCAGCCCTCCGAATGAAGAAATTCCCTGCGACCCTTGTGCCTGCAGCGACAAACTCGGAAGGCTTACGCCCTGCCGCTCGCCTTGTTATGACCGAGCACCTTCACGACGTGGTTTACGCTGAGGTCGACCACCACCATCCGATGGACGATCAGGACGACCGCCCGATTTTCCTGGACGTGGAGCGTATGCTTGTTCTCGTTGGCCTTCTGCTTTTGAAATCTGCAACTGGCGACCAGAAACCCAAACTTTCTTCAACGCAAAGAATGTTTCTGAAGGCATACCCTGTGGAAGATCCACAGTACTGAAGTCGTCAAAAATCTCAATACGTCCAATCTGAGCACTGTCGATACCTGCTTCATTCGCGATCGCTCCAACAATGTTGCCCGGCTTGACCTGATGCATGTGGCCGACTTCAATGCGGAAAGTTTCCTTGTTCGCATCGTCACGACGCGGTGCCCGAGGGCGATCATCGCGATCTCGGAAACTGCCTTCGCTGCGAGGTGCACGATCACGAGTACCGCGATCCTCAAACCGGCCGCCTCGATCTTCAAAGCGAGGCCCACGATCTCCGCCTCGGTCATCGCGACGACCACGCTGTTCGAAGAATGTCTCCTGACGGAATTCTTCCTTCAATAGCAATGACTGGCCGCCAGTGGACATCACGGCCAAAGCCGCCATGATCTGCTCAACAGGCATCTCTGGATTTTCACGACGGTACTGTTCGATCAGTGAGCCCATGGATTCCGCCATCGGATGACTCATACTTTCTGTGATCTTCGCATGAAACTGAGCCACTCGCATCTTGTTGATTGCGCGATTGGTTGGCAGTTCCATCAATTCGATCTTTTGTCGCGTGGCATATTCCAGGCTTTTCAGCATTCGCTGAGCCTTAGGATGCACGAACAAAATCGCTTCGCCACTGCGTCCCGCGCGGCCTGTTCGTCCGATCCGATGTACGTAGGCTTCGTCGTCGCCCGGAAGGTCGTAATTGATGACGTGGCTGATCCGCTGCACATCAAGACCACGAGCTGCAACGTCCGTGGCAACGATGATATCCAACTTGCCGGATTTCAGGTTTTCAATAATGCGTTCGCGCTGAGCCTGCGCGATATCGCCATTCATTGCGGCGGCTTTAAGTCCCCGTTGTGAGAGGAAATCTGCCAGTGGTTCAGTCGTACTGCGCATCTTGACGAATACGATTACACCATCGATTGGCTCTGCTTCCAGAATGCGTCCCAGCGCGGCTTCTTTCTGATGATTGCCGACGACAACAAATCGCTGTCGAATTGTGTCCGCAGTTGCTGTCTTCTGACGAATTGTGATTTCAGCCGGGTTCTTCAGATGCTTCTGGGCGATCTTGCGAATTACCGGAGGCATCGTGGCTGAAAAGAGTGCAATCTGGCGTTCGACAGGAAGCTGGTCGAGAATCCATTCGACGCTTTCCGCAAAGCCCATGCGAAGCATTTCATCGCCTTCGTCGAGAACGACTCCCTTGAGTGCATCCATTTGCAGCGAACCGCGGTTCATGTGGTCCGTGATTCGTCCCGGTGTGCCGACGATGACATGCACGCCGCGCTTCATTTGTGCGAACTGCGGCTGATAGGCGGCACCGCCGTAGACGGCAAGTACATTCAGGCCCTTTAGATTTGCACCGTAGCGTTCGAACGCTGCGGCGACCTGAATGGCGAGTTCGCGAGTTGGCACGAGTACCAGGACCTGCGGGCGGCGAACCGCCAGGTCAATCCGCTGCAGCATTGGCAATGCGAAGGCACCAGTCTTGCCGGAACCCGTTTGAGCCATGCCGAGTACGTCGCGGCCTTCGAGAAGGTGCAGAATCGTTTGTTCCTGGATCGGCGTCGGTGTGGTATACCCGGAATCGTCGATTGCTTTCATCAGCGGAGCGATAAGGTTGAGCTTATGGAAGCGGTTTTCTTCTGCCATCGTCTCGACAACTGTTGCCACCGGAGCTGCTGGTTGAACGACGATACGTGCCGCAACTTTGGCAACAGGTGCTGCAACAACTGCGGATTGAACAGCAACTGGCGCAACGACTGTGACTGATATTTCTGGAATCACTGGCACCTCAACAACAATTGGTGCAACGACAGATGTGCTGCTTTCAGTCTCTACAACAGCAGCCTGGGCGGTCATTTCAACAGGTGCCATCTCATTGCCTAATGCGTTTTCAACAGGCAGGCTTGCGGCATTTTCTGAATTTGAATCGGCGAACGACATTTTAGTTTCAACTTCTTTAGTGAGGCTGCGACTGGCAACCAGGAATCTGAATGGGTACGAATGGATAACAGAGCCGCAAGGTAGGCCAACGATCAGTCAGATCGATGTGCCTGCCAATCCAAACCCTTAGTCGCGGTCTCAGCTCAAACGAGCCAGGCTACGGTCGATTCGACTCAAAAATCGACCGGCGACGGGTTGTGCCGTGTTAGGTGTTTGTCCGCGTTGGTCGCTTGCGGCGACGTCGTGCAGGTCCTTGCTCTGATCCTGATTTCTCCGCCGATCCCTCAACGAATAATCCATCACCAAAAAAATCGTCGGACTGTGCAGGACGCGGTCTGCCTGTCCTGGGTTCGGACGATGGTCGTGCATTGTTCTGGGGGCGCGAGTTGACTTGCGGACGAGACTGAGCAGGCTGCGACCGCAACACCGATCCCTCAGGGCGGCGACTTACTACTCCATCATCACGACGGCCCACAGTGTTGCCTCGGCTTG
>JAYVNW010000290.1:0-4413 GCA_043758225.1 Candidatus Kuenenia sp.
AAAAGGTACCGGGCGAGACTCCAATGATTACAAGTCCACCACTGGCTCACAGACCCGGTATGATCTGCAGCCGGGCACCTACAAATCACTAAAATTTGATAAGAACGAAATTATTACGATGGCTCCTGGCACCTACTACATTGATGGTGGTGGCTTTGAGCTGAAGGGCAGCACCACACTGACGGCCAATGGCGTGACAATTTTCAACACTGGCAAGAAGGGCATAAAGCTGAATACTTCGGGGAACGTCACCATTTCCCCGCCGACCTCCGGTCCGTATTCAGGAATAAGTCTGTTTCAGGATCGAACGAACAAAGCGAAAGTCGAATTCCGCCGCACAGACCTCAATATCAGCGGAATTGTTTACGCTCCCACCGCTCAAGTGAAGTTTAACGATACGGATGGTGAATTTGATGCGGCATCAAGTGACGATGACGATGATCTGGAAGCGGACGACTATCTGATGGAAGAAGATACGTCAACAGCGATAACCGGATCCATCAACGCTGCAATCGTGGCCCGAAAACTTTCGATCGGGAAACGTTCGACCATTCGAATTCTTGGCACTGACATCAACTCTTACCGACCGTTACTTGGAGTGGTTGAATAATGCAGACCTTCTTGCTTGCGAGACGATTGGGTGCATTGGAGGGCTGATGTTCGACAACAAAAGTTTTCGGGCAGCAGAATGGCTTGGTTGTTGGGTCCGGTGCCAGCGAAACGGTTGAGTTTGTCGAGATGTTCGGCGGTGACTTTAGTTTCTGCCGAGGCCGATGGCAGCGACCTGGAGGCATATCGCACTTGTGGTCATGAATCTTTTCTATTGGTCCGCCCCTCCCAAATTTACTATCTAACACAAATGCACTCAGTGCTGACACTTGCCATAGGGATTGCTCCATCTTACTGTTTGCCGAAGAATGAATCTCGGTGCGAATGAATCTCGGTGCCAGGCACTTTATCTCCAATGCTGTGTCAAGCGAGTCTCGGGACGTTGAATCAACTCAACGGCTTGTAAGAGGATGAAAACTGGTCATAATCGCTTCGTCTGGTTCCTTCCTGTTGCTCCTTTGTTGGCAGATACAAAAAGCATGTCGACTCAAAACTCGCCTGCGGAGCAGGCCGCCGTTTGCGCCGTTTATCTGAAGGCGATTGGCGATCCAATTCGACTGCAGATCGTCAAGGCGCTGCAATGCGGGCCAATGACCGTTTCAGATATTGCGGAATTACTCGAACTTCAATTACCGAATGCTTCGCACCATCTCCGAGTTTTGTTCCACGCGAATTTGGCAGTGATCGAAAAAGACGGTAAGTTCAGCTACTATCGCCTGAACAAAGAGTTCCTGAAAAGTCGCTCCGTTTCGAAGTCGCTTGACTTTGGCTGCTGCAAGATTGATTTGCGAGACTGACACCACTTGAATTCTGAGCCCTGATGGATTAAGCGCGACATGAGCCAACGGAACGCCTTCGATCAGAATTCTCCGACCACTTCTCCGCCGTTTGGCGTCAACAGGCCCAGCAAAACCTGCCAGCCCAGATTCTCGCTGAGAAATCGGACGCTTCCGTCGCCAAGCAATGCCTGAACTCCGCCAGTATGCGAACTAAAGGCTTCTTCATTTGGGCCACAGTTATTAACAGACCACGGACACTGCCCCGCAGGAGCGGTTGTGTAATTGCTGGTCTTGTTATTGTTGATGATTTGGAAACCGCCGCCAGCATAATACGGGCTGGTTGGATCGTTCTGCGGTGGCCCGGAAACGGCGCTTCCGCTGTCGGGATCTGCCCAGCGATTTTCACATGATTTTCCAGAACAGAGTTGTGTCGCATCCACACCGTTCGGGATGCCTCCCACTGTTCGCGTCACAGCGCCTCCAGCGCCAGCAACCGTTTCGGTCGGCGAATACGGGCTAGGAACATTGCCGGGACGACCGGCATCTTCAATGAACATGATGGTATTACTGAGTCCGTCTGTGAAGCTGCCAGCTCGTAAACCAAACAGCGGCATTGCTCCATCGACGTCTGAATTCAACGCAACGCCGCTTTGCAGCTTGTTGCGATTCCCGTTGGCTGGATTAATATCAGTGTAAACAGACGGCATGTAATCAACTTGACCATAACCCAGCAAATCACGGCGACCAAAACCGTTGCTCGGGCAAAGGAACGCAGGGATGCTTGTTCGCGCCGCCCTGGCATTCTGGCTGTTAGCGCTGTTTGTGTAGTGGTATTGAAAATTGAGGCTCTGATAAAGTGGCGCCTGCTCCAAAAATGGGAGGCAAGCGACAAAAGCCGATACGGGAAATAAGCGACGGACGAGGGCCTGGGTATCCGTTCCTTCCCCGCCCGACGGAAATCGACTGTATGTCGACTCGTAGTTATGCAGTGCCAGACCGATTTGCTTGAGATTGTTTTTGCACTGAGTTCTCCGAGCGGCTTCGCGCGCCTGCTGCACAGCGGGCAGTAGTAGAGCGATCAAGATAGCAATAATCGCAATTACCACCAGCAATTCAATTAGCGTGAACCCGTTATGATTTCGTTTGACGGGAAGGCGTGTTGGCGATCCATGAACAGACGGAAAATAAGCTACCAAAGCAGGAACTCCAGGTTGAACAAACGATATTTTGGCAACGTCCATAAAACGTTATTATATTCAAACCACTGTTTGACTGTTCTGCAAGTCTGAGCGATGAAGTGATTTGCTATTCCCTGCTTCGCCAATTGAAATATTCGATTTATGCAGTTTCATGGCCGTAAATTGCTCTTCGTAAGGGCGATATACTGAATGCAGTTCGGATTGTGCCTTGGCACGCGTCGGTGGGGCACACCAGCGCAGTGAGCGAACCACGTTGAACTCTCAGGTCTGGGCGACCGACGCGCGCTGGAGAGAGCTGTTTCGCTGGCTCGGTCGATGTGAACTGATCGGGGGCTTCCTGTAAGCGAGTCTTGCCACTGCGACACTGTTTCTGTTCTCTTGGGAATCTCGATGCCAGGCACCCTACTCTCTGGCGATGAAAAGTTTGCCTAAAGTGCAGATTGGGGAGAAGCAGCCTCAACTTCGCTCATTTTGTCGCTCGCAACTCCTGGTTGCCAATCAATCCCGATCTTTCGTGGCTGTTTCTGCTTCTCGGACGTATTTGCGTAGTGGCCGGAGTACAATCGGCTCAGTATCCCTTCGTTACTGAGCCCTCATATGTCCGACGTCACCAACATCCTGAACCAAATCGAATCCAGTGACCCGGCGGCAGCGGAGAAGCTGCTGCCGCTGGTGTATGACGAATTGCGGAAACTGGCGGCAGTGAAATTGGCCCACGAGAAGCCGGGGCAAACTTTGCAGGCGACGGCCTTGGTCCACGACGCCTACCTTCGGCTCGTCGATACCGAAGAGTCCCGGCACTGGAACAGCCGGGGGCATTTCTTCGGAGCCGCAGCTGAGGCGATGCGGCGGATTCTGGTGGATAACGCGCAGCGAAAGCTAACCGCAAAGCGTGGGGGACAAGTCCAACGCGTGGAATTGGATGAAGACCAGATCGTTGCCCCGAGTCGGAACATCGACCTAATCGCCTTGGACGAAGCACTGAACGAATTAGCCGTTCATGATTCACGCAAAGCCGAACTCGTCAAGCTTCGCTACTTTGCCGGCCTGACGATCCGCCAGGCCGCCGATGCGTTGCAGATTTCCGAGTCCACCGCCGATGCGGATTGGGCCTACGCCAAGTCGTGGTTGCGAGTCCGGATTGCCGATTGAGATCTCCCCGGTCCTTTTGGAAGCGCCGGGGCGAGGATTTTTGTGAAACTTTCCATTTTTCGTCGGGGAAATCGGAGTTAAATTCCGCACTGACTCCTGGAGACCTTTTTCTCCTCCCGTGCTCGTGTCCAACCCCACTCGTTTCTTTTATGAAAAGGTTGATACCTATTATGAAATACTTGCTGAAGTCACTGTTCTGTTTGGTCGTACTAACGGCGGGCCTGGCAACTCAAGCACAAGCCCAACTCGTCACGTATCACTTTACCGGCACCAAATCCTACGGCTCAGACGGGATTGGAAGCACCATCTCTGGGTCGATCACTTTGGATGTCGGAGCAACTCCCGATGGTATCTACGACTTCACGCCGTTTTATGGATGTGGTCAGAGGGGGTGGTGGAATAACGGTGGTTTTTCCGTCGATGTAATCACCGATACCGGGTTCACGACGGGGACTTCGTTCGGTGGATCCACCCTGTTCGATGTCGTTGACATTTCCTGTTATCCGGTCAGCTCAACGATGATTTACAATTTTACTAACGACGGAATTCACGGCCGCATAGTCGAATTCGCTAGTGGTAGTTTCGTGGCGACTGGCGACGGTATTGCAAATGTCCCCAATCCTTGGCATCCCTTCGCGGATCAAAAACAATTTCTCTATGTCGGGGACGTCAAC
>JAYVNW010000291.1:0-3439 GCA_043758225.1 Candidatus Kuenenia sp.
GGTAAACGGCGAGCAACGCCCTCCATCCATGGCTCCGGAAGCGGCGGAGTGACCTGAGATCTTGAAGTGTTCGCATCCGCCAATGACGGTGCGGCCGTCGAATCATGTGGAGATTGTCGCATTAACAGTCGTTTGGCTTCTTCGACGATATCAAGTCCCGCTCGATTGTCGCTGACGGCCTGCCTGATAAAATCGATTGCTCCCACACCATCACCCTGCATCATGCGCAGCTGAGACAGCGCTTTCAACACCAATGGATGCTGCTGTGACCTCTCACCAGCAGTCTTCAGAGACTGCTCGGCCTCCTCGAATCGTCCGACGCGGGCCAGTGCAAGTCCGCGGTGATAGTGTACGGCCTCCACGGAACGATCCAGGCTGAGGACCTTGTCATATAATTCAATTGCTCGAACGAGGTCCACTTTCTCGGCGATCCTGGCTAGTTGGTAAGTCCACTTAGGATCGTGCGGTGCAAGTAATGACGCTTTCCGAAAACACCACTCGGCCTGTCGCAGAAGCTTGTTTGCGACGCAGAGTTCACCGAGTGATCCAAATGACCCGGCGTTAGGATTCCGCTGGATTCTCTTTCGACCCAGCTCGATTTCTTCTTTCAGCGCATCTGCAAGGTCGTGAGGAAACATTTCCGCTGGAACATCATTTGTCTCAGCGCGTCCCCACCAACTGATCGAAGCGAAGATCATAATCGCGATGGCAAACCCAGCGCCGGCAAGGATTTGAAGGTGGCCGGATTTAAACAGTGTGCGATTGGGCTTCATGGGGTCTCTTCCAAGGCGCGCGAACGACGACGAATACCGTTTCCCCGAACCAATTCGATCCGCCGATCGACTTCCGGAGCCGCGAACTCTTCTACCATCATTGCATCCTCTGGCCAGATCACTTCGATTGATCTGATCATCGTCACATCGCCGAGCCCAAAATGGGCAATTGGTTCGTGGCTGCTCAGGAAACTGGTATGGGGAAGAATCTCGACCATCCAGCTGTGATTCTCTGCAATCAACGTCACGGCGGCACCGTAGGCAACACGTTGTCGTGCAGCATCAAACGGCCGAACACACAGCCAGTGCCCTTTTTTTTCCGCATCGTTGCGATAGAGTCGTGCAGGACGGCCAATGCTGGTCACCAGCAGGTCAGGATCGCCGTCACGGTCATAATCTCCGGTTGCCACGGCTCGCCAAACCTCTGGGAGCTCCGTGAAGGCGCCATCATTCACTTCCAGAAAGTCACCTGCGTCCTCAAGGAAAATCTGGTTCCGTTCCGCATAGTCGGCCCAGAATCCGGTGCCGCTGGCAAGGCGATGAAGATCTCGATTCACTTTTCCATTGGCTACCAGAATGTCTAGCCTGCCATTGCGGTCCACATCGACGGCGACAATTCCAAATCCCGTTTGTGCCAATCCCGCCTTCCCGAATCGAAAATGAGAAGTCTCATCAGAGAAAAAGCCGTTGGAGTCTCCCTGCCAGAGTGTGTTCATCTCACCTGAAAGATGGGTGACCAGCAGATCAGAATGCAGATCTCCCGTGAAATCACCCATGACCGTGCCCATGTTTCCTTCCGGCTCACCGAACCGATTCACTGCAACTCCGCGAAGATACGCTTCATCAATAAATGAAACTGCATTCTGGATCCAAAGTTGGTTGGCTTCTGCATCGTTTGCAACAAAGATATCCGTGTCGCCGTCTTCATCAAAGTCGCGACAGACCAGTCCCAGACTTTTGCTGAGAACAGCCGCAAGGCCTGTCTGAGCGGAATGGTCCTCGAAGCGCAATGTGCCGTCAGCGGAGCGACCGAGGTTCATAAACACTCGATTGGGTGTGCCTTGAAAATCCACAGGTCCACCAAATTCCTGACGTCCGGCGGCATCCCCACAAAAAGTGCCGGGGAAATAATCGACATAATTCGCAACCACCAGGTCCAGCCAGCCGTCCTGATTCAGGTCGGTCATGGCCACTGCTGTGGACCAATACAGATTCTCGATTCCGGCCTGCCGAGTGACATCGGTAAAGCGACCGGTGCCATCGTTCAGAAACAACTGATCCGGACCATATTTTGTCAGATACACGTCCTGATCGTTGTCGTTGTCGATGTCTCCGATTGCCAGTCCCATGCCATAGCCAGTTCCGATAAACCCGGCTTCAGTACTGAAGTTGCGGAATCTTCCGTCTTCGGTCTGGAGGTACAGGGCCGCCAGCATCCCCGTGTTTCCTGGATCAACTTCCTGCCCCCCGTCGATGACAAGAATGTCAAGCCGCTGGTCACCATTCGCATCGATCCAGCCACACCCGGAACCGATCGCTCGAGGAATCTCATAACTCCCCGCCGGGCCATCCTTGTGGACGAACGAAAGTCCGGCTGCGTCGGTCACATCCACAAAGATCTTCATGGACTTCAATTGTGTTGACGCCTGAAGTTCAGGTGCCCTCCCGGACTCGATCCGAGGCGAATCACAGCCGGCCATGACTAACGCACACAGAATTAAGAAAAACACCACTGATCGGCTCCCATCGCGGTGGCCCCAGTCCATTTCAGCGGGTTGCTGTTTCTGAAAGTCACACATTGCCTTGTTCATCGTTGCCTGCGCCATTGAAGACCTTACACATAACTTTGCGGCCAGATCAGAATAGACACAGACCCTGATGCCATCGTGCAATGAGTGGCAGGCTCGCAATTATCTTCTGATTGTCCGGTCACTGGCTGCCGGGGGACCATTTTTCGGTCGATGTTATTGCAGATTGTCGATCGCAGCACACACTAACGACACCCTGAGATTTAGGCAAAGTCAAGAATCACTACGTATCAAAGCCAAGTCGCGGTCAGCACGAATCTGGGAAAAGGGTTTCAGATGGACGACAATTCACTTTGGGTTTTTGCTCCTGTACGTTTGCATGTGGAGATGATTTCAAACTGAATGCTCTGCGTCGTATTTTGAATGGTCAATTTGACTGCCGTTGTGCCGCTGTTTTCCGGCTTTACGAGCGCAATTGGCGCCAGTAAGGCTGGTACTTTCGGCCCAGATGTGGACTACAATGCTCACGGAGCAGCCGGCACAAAGGAATCAACGTTTGGGTGCTCTCAACTCTTGCCGCAGAGCTTTCGTCTTCACGCAGGCTGTGGAAACAGGTTCTACAGTAATAGGAGACGGTTCAGTCATAATAATGTCACTCAAATCACGGAAATCGTTGAGTTTTCCTCCTATCGTGTTGCCGGGAGAATGGTGTTCACATATCGTGTAACTTCCGATTTTGGTTTGGCTGTTAATTTCATTCCGGCTGTGCGGAATGCGACTGGTCCGAAGTCTAGTTCCTTTCAACTGTGAGATCGAATCCATGAGTACCGTGTCTGCCCTTCCTTACAAGGTCGCGAATATTGCACTGGCTGAATTAGGGCGTAAAGAGATTGAAATTGCCGAAATCGAAATGCCGGG
>JAYVNW010000292.1:0-4242 GCA_043758225.1 Candidatus Kuenenia sp.
TGCTGCGAAGCATGCAGCAGGCCGTCTATTCGCCCGATATTATGGGGCATTACGCTCTGGCAGAAGAAGACTATTGCCATTTCACCAGCCCTATTCGCCGGTATCCTGATTTGACTGTGCATCGACTGATTGGGCAGATTGCCGCAAAGCGATCTCCGTCACCGCCGCCAGTATCGGAGTTGATGCAGCTTGGTAAGCATTGTTCAATCACCGAACGCCGTGCTGAAAAAGCCGAACGCGAGTTGATTCGTATCAAGATGCTGCGATACATGTCCGGACATATCGGCGAAGAAATGGACGCCATCATCACCGGGGTTGAAAGCTTCGGGATGTTCTGTCAGGGTGTTGAGATTCCGGCGGAGGGCATGATTCACCTGAGTGCGCTTAATGATGACTTCTACGTCTATGATCAGGCAACACGACGGTTGACAGGCAGCAGGACGCATCGGGAGTATCGGCTTGGTGATCCGATTCGGGTGCTTGTCGCGGCTGTGGATATTGATCGGCGGCAGTTGGATCTTCGAGTTGCTGATTCAACGCCAGGAAGTGGCAAGAAGAAGGCTCGCCCAACGCCAGCTGGCGAACATCGCCGTGCGGTTCACACGGCAGAGCAAAAGCAACGAGGTTCAGGATCGCCTGCCAGGCATCGCGGCGGGAAGACGCCAAAGAGCGGGCCGAAGAAAGCAAAGCGTGGACGCAAACGGTGAGATTGGTGTCCTGCGTTGTACGCGCATACCCTCGAATATTAAGTAAAATCTCATGGTCTGCGGTTGCCGTTGGAGTTACCAGACATCCGACAATAAACTTAGCAGCTGGCAAAGATGGCCTGAACAGTCTCCGCCTCGGCGTCCGATTCCGGGTATCGTGCCTGATCTGGTGATCGAAATCCTGTCCGATGGAAATACTGCCGAGGAGATGGAAGCGAAGCTGCAAGTTTACCAACAGGCTGGAGTTCAGATGATCTGGTACATCGATCCTCAATCGCAAGACGCTGTATGCCATCGCAGTGAAGGCGAATCAGCGTACACAGATCGCACTGGGGTGCTTCTGGGCCAGCACATCTTACCGGGCTTTGAATTGTCGCTGGCAGATTTATTCGACAGAGCCGATCGACAACGTCCTGTTGAGGGATGAGTTTCTAATTCTTCTTCATCGCCTGCTTCATCGCATCGCCCATGCCGCCTGGGCTGTCGGAGACGATGACGCCAGCAGCTCGCAGGGCGGCCATTTTCTCGGCGGCACCACCACCGCCACCGGAGATAATTGCACCAGCGTGGCCCATGCGTTTTCCGGGAGGTGCTGTCTGGCCGGCAATGAAACCAGCAACAGGTTTCCTGACGTGAGACTTGATGTAATCAGCCGCCAACTGCTCTGCACTGCCGCCGATTTCGCCAATCATCAAAATGCCTTCAGTGCCAGGATCATTCTGGAACATCTCCAGCAATTCGATGTAGTTAGTGCCGTTGATCGGGTCGCCACCAATTCCGACGGCCGTGCTTTGTCCTAAACCAACGCGGCCCAATTGCCATGCGGCTTCATAGGTCAACGTACCGCTCTTGCTGATGATGCCAATCGTTCCAGGCGTGTGGATATAGCCAGGCATAATTCCAATCTTCGCGATGCCAGGCGTAATCACTCCTGGACAGTTTGGGCCAATCAGTCGAGACTTTGAGTTCTCCAGTCCGCGTTTGACTCGCAGCATGTCCATAACTGGAATGCCTTCTGTGATCACAACGATCAGATCCATCCCCGCGTCGGCAGCTTCCAGAATTGCGTCTGCACAGAACGGTGGGGGCACGAAGACCATCGATGTGTTTGCCCCGGTCTTTTCGCGAGCTTCAATCACGGAGTTGAATACTGGAAAACCATCTACTGTCGTGCCGCCTTTGCCTGGTGTCACACCGCCGACGAAGACATCCACGCCCGGTTGGCACTCCGCTGCATACACACGGCATTGCTGGCTGTGGAAAAGACCTGAGTTGCCGGTGATACCCTGAGTGATCACGCGAGTCGATTTGGAAACGAGAATACTCATCGGATTGAATTCACAGTTTGGAATTAGAGGTTTCAGATTTCAAATTTGAAATATTGACCGGCTATGCACCCAGCGATTTCACAACTTTCTGAGCGGCATCAGTCAGGTCCGTCGCTGATATAATATTGCGGCCGCTGGCTTTCAGCATTTCACGGGCTTTTTCGACGTTTGTGCCTTCGAGTCGAACAACCAGCGGAACGTTGAAGCCGACTTTTTCATAAGCGTTCAGCAACGCCGACACGATAATGTCGCACTTCATGATGCCGCCAAAGATGTTGACCAGGACGGCCTTCACGTTTTTGTCTGCGAGGATTATGCGGAATGCTTCCGTGACTTGATCTTCGTTCGCTCCGCCCCCAACGTCCAGGAAGTTTGCCGGTTCGCCGCCGTGTATCTTGATCAGATCCATGGTGCTCATCGCCAACCCGGCTCCATTGACAAGACAGCCAATGTTGCCGTTCAGTTTGACGTAGCTCAGGCCGGTATCAGCGGCTTTGACTTCTGATGGATCTTCTTCTGAAAGATCTCGCAGAGCGACAACGTCCTTGTGGCGGAACAGGGCGTTGTCGTCGAATGTGACTTTCCCATCGAGGGCCATCATCTGGCCGTCTTCGGTAATAATCAGTGGATTGATTTCTACCATACTGCAGTCATAGGTCACAAAGAAGCGACAAATCTGCGGCAGGAATCGTTCAGCACTTCGCACGGCAGTTGCGTCAAGGCCAAGGGCATAAGCCAGCTTACGAGCCTGATATGGATAGAGACCTGCGATTGCGTCGAATGGCTCCGAGACAATTTTCTCTGGTGAGTGCTTTGCGACTTCTTCAATATCCATGCCGCCTTCGGACGACATAATCAGCACCGGCCCGCCAACTTCGCGATCGACAACAATGCCCAAATACAATTCGCGTGCGATCTTCAATCCTTGCTCAACGAACAGCGTGTTCACTCGCTTGCCTTCGTCACCTGTCTGAATCGTGACAAGTGTATTTCCCAGCATTCGTTTCGCGTTCTCTGCGGCTTCAGCGGTTGACTTCACGAGCACGACGCCGCGTTGCTTAGGTTCCTCTTTAAAGGTCCCTTTGCCCCGGCCACCAGCGTGAATTTGTGATTTGACGACCGCGATTGGACCGCCGAGAGTCTCAAAAGCCTTGGCAGCTTCATCAGCGGATGTCACCACAATTCCCTGGGGCACCGCCACACCAGCCGCTCGAAACAACTGCTTGGCCTGAAATTCATGGATCTTCATGGAACGCGATCAAATTGATGAGTCAAAGAATCGAACAATTTACAACGGCGGAACTATAGCCGTCATAGATTCTGTCTACGAGGAACGTCAACGGCCCAGCACGGATTTCCTGCGAAAAATCTCATTTGCACCAACGACTAATACGCTGAAATTGCCCGCAATTCGCGCAAAACAGCGCGGCAATGTTGCGTGATGGCATCATCCTGGCCAGATGTTGCTTTCAAGCATCATCAAGACGAAAAAACTCACCATTTACTGAGGCTGCCGGGCAACAGTCTGCAACCTGTGTTGCTTTCCAGAATCAATGTGTTGCGGCCACAGGTTGAAATTCGGACCGACCTGCAGCAGTCTGCAACACTTGTCTTTTTACGATGATCTTTCTGCGACAATGCAGAAGTTCAGGAGCCAGAATTGGGCAGCTTTCGACGTTGACCACGCGACGGCTTGTGGATGGCCTGCATCAGCACTCCTACGTGCCGTCCGAAATCACTTGTGCCTTCAAACCCCTCACTGAGCCCACATCTGATGCTTTCTTCTGCTCAATTGATTCTGCCTGGACAAAACATCGCTCGACAGCAGGCATTCCACGTCATAACTGCATGCGTTGCAGCTTTGGCAATTGGTGGCATCGCCGAAGCGGGTAACACTCCACGCTTGATTGAAGTCTCCGATGATCTTCAAACTTATATCGGGATGATTGTAGCAAAATCGTCATCCGAGTGTTTTATCGTCGATCGGTTTGGTCGACAGGCTCAATTGCCGATCGGCAATCTGAAGAAGTTCAGTGTCGTCGCTGAAAGTTTCCGTCCAGCTTCACAGAATGACTTCCGTCGAATGCTGCAGGCAGAGCTTGGATCTGAATACGAGGTTTCAACATCGAAGCACTATGTGGTTTGTGGTGCACGTGGCCGCAGTCAAAGTTACGCCACATTGTTCGAGGATATTTTCAATCAAGTGG
>JAYVNW010000293.1:0-2219 GCA_043758225.1 Candidatus Kuenenia sp.
CGGACTTGATGCGGCACCCGATAAACCAGCGGTTGCGCACTGGCGGCGTTTTGCATCGGGACTTCATCAAGCATTGGGACTGGTCATAGTCGATGGAAAGATCTACGTGCAGTGTCGAGACCAGTTGACTCGGCTGACGGACCTCAATAACGACGGCGAAGCGGACTTCTACGAATGCTTCAGTAACGCCTTCATCACATCGCCGGCAGGACACGATTTCATCTGCGGACTGCAACGTGATCAACAGGGTAATTTCTACACAGCCTCGGGTAACCAGGGCTTGGTTCGCATTTCTGCCGACGGTCAGACGGCTGATGTCATTGCAACCGGTTTTCGCAATCCAGATGGCATCGGGATTATGCCGGACGGTACCGTGACGGTGCCAGTACAGGAAGGCGAATGGACTCCAGGTTCCATCATTCACGCTGTGCGAAACGCACCGACGCAGTCGCCGGGTGATCCGCCCCATTTCGGATACCGCGGTCCGAAAAACGATAAACGGCCGGAATTTCCGTACATTTATTTGCCTCGCGGGATGGACAATTCTGCGGGCGGGCAGGCGTGGGCGGACAGCGATCGCTTTGGTCCTCTGAAGGATCACCAATTGCATTTTTCATTCGGTTCCGGTGGCTGGTTCACTTTGCTTCGAGATGAAGTGGATGGCCAACTCCAAGGTGCAACTGTGCCGATGTCCGGTGATTTTCTGTCCGGAGCACATCGCGGTCGGTTTAATCCGAAAGATGGCCAGTTGTATGTCTCCGGCATGACCGGCTGGGGCTCGTACACCCCGGATGACGGTTGCTTTCAGCGAGTTCGCTACACCGGCGATCCGGTCCAGGTTCCTGTTGGATTCCACATTTACGAAAACGGGATCCGCGTGACATTCTCGCAGCCGATCGACAAAGCCGTCGCTGCCGACGCGCACCGTCAGTTCGCTCAATGCTGGAACCTGCGTTACAGCGGGGCGTATGGTTCGCCTGAGTTTTCAACGACGCATCCCGGAATTCCGGGACACGATCTGCTGACAATCTATTCCGCTCATGTACTGGCAGATGGGTGTTCGCTGTTTCTGGAGATGCCGGAGATTCAACCGGTCAATCAACTGCATCTGCGACTACACGTTAACACCGACGATGCGTTCACGTGTTCTCCAATCGGCACGGGCCACGACTTGTTCGTGACGGTCAACAAACTTGATCGACCGTTTGCGGACTTCCAAAATTATGAACCACGAAAGAAAATTACCGCCGCTCATCCAATGCTGGCGGACATGGCGATGAACGCTGTTCAGATCCCAAATCCCTGGCGACAGAAAGTTAAAGGCTCACGAGAAATCGAAATCGAAACTGGTAAGAACCTTTCGTACGTGACGAAAGAATTTGTTGTCAAAGCCAACGAGCCACTGGCCTTCACGCTGTCCAATCCCGACGTCGTACCTCATAACTGGGTGCTTGTCAAACCTGACGCGTTGCAGACGGTGGGAGAACTCGGCAACATGCTTATCGCCAATCCAGAAGCGTACGCTCGGCAGTACATCCCGGAATCCGACAAAGTGATCGCTCATACAGACATCGTGCCACCGGGCGAAAAGCAAACGATTTACTTCAAAGCCCCAACAATTCCGGGCCGGTATCCGTTTCTGTGCACTTTTCCGGGTCACTGGATGGTGATGAATGGCGTGATGGTTGTGCAGTAGAATCTTCAATCAGACCGCAACTGCCTTAAATATTAGCCCAATGTTCTTCCAGCTTTGCCGCCGAAACGCTGATCGCCGTTCCGAGTTTTTGAGCGAACAGTTGAACGCGGAATTCCTCCAGCATCCAGCGATAGTGAGTCAGCATTGGATCGATTTTATGCTGCCGCTGATGATCTTTAAGTGTCTGTTCATACCGCGCCAGCCACGGTGCAAATTCTGCTTCCAGAGAAGTTTCTGTCTTGAGTCCGCCGGACGACAAGCGTTGCAGTCGCTGACGAATTCCCATGAAATATCGTGGATATTGAATTAGCCAGGGCCAGGGTGTTTCGATCAAAAACGTCGAATACACTAACGCGGCCAGTTGTGACTTCATATTGTTGACCAAAAAATCCCAACCGGGTCCGCGAGTTTGCTCCAGCGCGCGGCGAGTTTCGTTGTACTGTTGAAACAGGTACGGCATGAATTGCACAAATTCCTGCGCAACAACCCCCACGCGATCACGCCCACGCTGGAGCATTTTTTC
>JAYVNW010000294.1:0-4798 GCA_043758225.1 Candidatus Kuenenia sp.
GATGAGCATTCACCGATCACAATTGCGGTGACTCGCAGCGCGCGGAGCCTGATGAGTGTTCCGAGCGACAGTCCCGTGTAAACGCTGCCGCCGCAGGAATCAAAATAGATCACGCCTGCGCTGCCGCGCGGGACTTCGGTGAAATGTTCCAGCAGGTCAGATTGACGTTCGGTCAAATCGCCGCAGATGGAATATTCCCAAGGCGGATTTGAGCCGCGCGACTGATTTTGAAACCACTGCTTTTGCGGTGATCGAATCCTGGCGGTGGTTTTCTTTTCGTCTTCCATGCGTGTTGAGCCGTTCGATTTTCGAGGAGTTCGCGTTGCAATGCGTCGGAGTTTAGCATCCGCTGTAAAGAATTGATCGCGGAACGGGCGAGCGGTTTGATGAATTGATTGAGAGTCGACTGAAACGATTCATCAACTTTTCCAATACGGCATAATTCAGCGTTTTACGCACATTTGGTCTCGCCCGTCGATTTGTTATGATTCTGCAGATCAAGATGGATGCCAGGTAGCGGCAGAGGGACTGCAGGCGTGATTTCGTATCGAGTCTTAAAGAAGTTTGTCGGTGAAACGAGCCTGGAAAGGAAGTGTCGCTTTCTTTTTGGGTTCGCGTTGTTGATTCTGATCACTGGCAGCTTTTGGCTCTACGATCTCAGAACACAGCAGCTCATCGAATCACAGCAGGTTCTGGCCGCACGGTCGCTTGTTCCTCGAATACTGCAGTTGCACCACTATCGTTTATTCATGACGCAGGAAGAGCCTGCGGCAGGCGATCAGTCCACGTTGATCGACAATGATGTTGAATCAGGTGCAACGGCCTCCAGCGATATGCCGGTCGAGGACCGTTTGAAACGAGTTGACACGCTGGCAAACCTTCGGCTGCAGCGCTTCGATCAAACCGCGAACAATGAACCCGATTATTACGCCGGCTCGATCTGGAGTCTCACTAACGCCGCCAATGAAGTCCCGGAAAACGAAAACGGATTCGAAGCACGGCGAATTTTTCTGGATCAAGAACGTGAAGAAGATGATTACTGGGTGGTTATTGCAGAAGCAGGAAAACCTCGATCCCTTTCGTACTATTCAGCGGTGCGGCTGAAAGGGTTTTGTACTCAGTGTCATTTGCCGGATGGTACTGTTGATAGTATTTCAAACCTGCGGCCTGAAACATTTGCAAATGCTCTTGAGACCTCGGATGTACCCGATCTGGCCAGGCAAAATCAAGATGCCGAGGCCGAGTCTGTTCCATCGACCATGCTTAGCACAATCGGCGACGATACAAAAATTCAAAAGCCACCGTTATTGAGCATTGCCAGAATCGACCTTTCGCTGGAATCCGTCGATGCTCAATTGAGTCGCAACCGGGCGATTCTGCTTGCAACTGGAATCGTAACTGCGTTTTTAGCGATGCTGGTCGCGTACGCGATCGTGCGATACATCATTGTGAAACCCGTGCTGCATCTCAAGGATGTCAGCGATGAAATCGCACGCGGCAATCTTAACTTGCGAGCGGAAATCAGCACGGGAGATGAATTTGAAGAACTCAGTCACGCATTCAATCGCATGTTGCGGCACATGATGACAGTGAACGACGAACTGCGGTCACTTAACGACAGTCTGGACGGCAAAGTCGATCAACTGGCTCAGGCGAACATGGAACTGTTCAATAACAACAAATTGAAAGACGATTTTCTGGCGACGATCAGTCACGAACTTCGCACGCCACTCAACAGCATCCTGGGCTTCAGTGATATTCTCCAGACGACTGCAAATCTTGACGATCGCCAAAAGAGATATGTCCAGAACATTCAGACGTCCGGACAATCGCTGATGGTGCAAATTAATGATCTGCTGGACCTGGCGAAGATCGAAAGCGGAAAAATGGAACTGCAACTGACGGCGATGAATCTGTCAGACGTGCTGGAAATCCAGGCGCAACAGATTATGCCGCTGGCCGACCGAAAGAATATCGATCTGAAGACCGACACAATTCAATCACAGCGACCCGAGATGCTTCAGGATCGCGGCAAGATTTGTCAGATCATCACAAATCTGCTTTCGAACGCTATCAAGTTCACACCGGAGGGCGGGCGAGTTCGTGTGACGTCGCGCATGATCGATGAGAACTTCGTGGAGTTTTCTGTTGCGGACACCGGCATCGGGATTCCACTGCAGGAACAGGAACACATCTTCGAAAAGTTTCGGCAGGGTTCATCGGATGTCACGGGCCGCGATCACACGACACGCGAGTACGAAGGTACGGGGCTTGGGTTATCCATCGTCCGTGAACTTTCGCGATTGTTGGGTGGTGATGTCATGCTCAGGAGTGAATTCGGTAAAGGCAGTCTATTTTCCGTCCGACTGCCACTTCGGGCACCCGAGAAGAAGCCCGAACCGTTGATTCCGCTGGAATCAAGGTCTTTGGCGACGATCTCACGCATCACCAGCGTAGATTTGTTATCCAGCGATGACGATCGAGAATCCGCCTCATCGACACGCGAAGTGCCAATGGATGTGCAATCCATCTAAAACGGCTGAACAATTCATCCGTCCGAGGCGCTCGTGTTGGTAGAAATTGCAATTTCCGTTGCAAAACGCACAGAGGTCTGTGAGGTTTTTACGCATAATGCCGTCTGACTTTGTAGATTTGGCAGACAGACCGAACTCGATAGAATTCCATCGTGTCAATCTAACAGCAATGAGCGGTGCAACTTACGGGAAATCATGATTTCTGTCCCATAATTGGCGCGACAGTTGCGGTTGATAGTATTCAGTTCGACAACAATCAGGTTTAAACCTGTCTCATAACGGGAACGAGTGCCATGCGAATTCAAATGACACCAAAAACGGTGCGACGACTTTTGTCTGCTGACGGATACCTTGATCTTGGCATGCCAGACCGTGCGATCGAAGAACTTGAAAAGATTACAAACGCCGGACCGCTGGAAGGCCCAACACAACTGATGCACGGGATTGCCCTGAAACAAGTTGGCAACTTCACAGACGCCATTACGCACTTGGAGAAGGCCGCTCGCATCATGCCATCGCCGATTCGACCCTTCGCTTGGCGTGAACTGGTTGACGCATACCGAGCCGTCGGCAGCATGCAATTGGCCGAAACAGCAAAAAAACTCGGTGGTGACGGGGAATTCCAGCTTAAGATCGCTCTTCCATTCGCCAACATGACACTCGATATTCCATCACATCCAAAGACTTCCTGATCTCACTATTCTGCGCAGATATCACAGATGAATACTCCTTCCTGGGCTCCGTCGATTGTTTCGGCGGGGCCTTTTTTTTGTTCCCAGTTGGGGGTAACGGTCTTTCAGAGATACCCTGAAAACCGATATCCTTTCCAGTAGGAAACAATCTGCCAGCACTTTTTGTGTTGCGCGTCAAACAGGATGTTCATGGCGACTGAAATTGTTCCAACGGGAATGGAGTCCATTGGGTCATGGCACGATACTGGCTGGTCTTTGGTTTATTTTTTTCACTGACCGCATTTGCAGGCATTTCAGGATGCCGCAATCGCCAACACGCCCGCGTGCTCAGCCAGAACGACAAGGACATGGTTGGCAGCCACACGGCCGGTGCCGAAACATGGAAGCCGCTGATTGACGAATCCGTCTGCCGCTTGCTTGCCAAATCCTGCAGCACCATTCATCAGGCCTCTCACACAGCCGTGAATGATGAAGGCGCAGCGTCTCGCAAGGTATGTTTCGTGGGAGTTGAAAATCGCAGCAGCGAAGAAATCGGCGACTTCAAGGAACAAATCTACGAACACATCGATTCGCAGATTTCACAGGATCCGCAATTTAAGATGATTAGCCGCCGCTACGTTGAAGCTGCGATGGATTCATGTCGCTGCCGACCTGAAACGCTTGTACTTCCGTCCAAACAACGCGAGCTGCAAATGGCGCTGGAACGAGTTGACCAGCCCTTTGACTATCTGCTCTTCGCCAGCATCACATCCGGAACAACGACCAGCAATGGTGACTATCAGCGTGACTACCTGCTGACTCTGGAATTGCTTGATATCCACACGGGTGAATCACAAAAAGATTCAGCCATGTTGCGCAAGGGTTATGCGAAATCGTTTCTCGGCAAGCTGAAGCATTGATTCAAATGTGCGATGCCGTCGGCCATTCTCTGCGATTCTTCCAACGGCTGAGGCGATTTGCTCAGACCTGTGGGAACTGCATTGCATGTCTGAGTGTCATTTGTCTGTTCGGCGGCTGCCACAGTTGGCAGCAGTCACACGAAGCCGCCATCGCAAATTTTGGCCACGGTGACATGCAGGTTTCCAGAGCTGCAATAAAGGAATCACAGGACAAGTCCCGCACGGAAAAAACGTTTCTGGAACTGGACGCGGGCATTCTGGATCTGGCATCTGGAAATGTGACTCAGGCCGAATCACGATTTCGCACCTTGCGGCGTGAATTGGAACATCTGGAACAAAAAGATGTCACTGAGCACGCCACGTCGATGATGACCGACTCCCGCGCGATTGCATACTCCGGCCGCGACTTCGAACGCCGGATGATCTTAAACATGGCGCTGCTGACCAGTGTGCTCGGCGATGGTCAGGACGCGTTCGCTTATTCACTACAGGCGACGGAGGCTGCAAACAGCCGCCGAACAATGCTGGCAGACGCTGCCAAAAAGGCATCCGAATCCAGTGTGGTCGTCGAAGCCGCTCCAATGCCTGATCAGATCGGTGTGATTTCTCCTGTGAGTCATGTTGTTCCACGGTCCGCCGCCAATATCGTCGCCGCGACGCTGGACCAACCGCT
>JAYVNW010000295.1:0-3863 GCA_043758225.1 Candidatus Kuenenia sp.
CGAGCTGCAGATATTCAGTCAGTAACCTGGTCGGGAAATCTGCTTGTTCGGACCGGTGGTCGGCATACATTTCATACTCAAATCTGTGGTGCTGTGAAAATCTCCATCGACGACGCTCCAGTTCTTGTGACGAACGGGTTGAATGTGTTTCGCTCAGGCGATGCAGTGGATCTGTCGGCGGGTGACCACCGAATTCAGGTCGAATTCCAAACGGATCTGCAGCAGCCAGATGTCAAACCACCTTCTGATTTCAAGTTGCAACTCTTCTGGTCGGCACCAGATTTTACGCTGGAACCGATTCCCGCTGATGCCTTGACGCATGCTCCGGATATTTCCACATCGGTCGCACAACAGGGTCGTTCGCTTGTCGATGCGATGCGTTGCGCAGCCTGTCACACGGGGCTGGAGGAATTGCAGCTGTTGAAAGCACCGAATCTGCAGCGTCTCAACGGCCTGACCAGCAATGCTGATATTGTTCGCAGATTGACGCATCCGGAGACGATGGGTGCGTGGAGCTCAATGCCAGCCTTCAATTTTTCAGAAGGCGAAGCACAGGATGTCGCGGCATTTCTGCTCGGCAACGCGGAACTTAGTAACTTGGCCAATGGCAAGATCGCTTCATTCAAGGATGGAGACGTTGATGCTGGGCAAAAGCTCTTGCTGACAACGGGCTGCGTGGCGTGTCATGGGATGGCACAAATGCCGGCAGGTTTCGAACCTCAGGCCACTCCGTATCAAGGCCCCGATTTGACCAACGTCAATGATCGGCGCGATGTGGCATGGCTGATGAAATGGTTGATGTCGCCAAAGTCGATCAATCCGGAACATCGCATGCCAATATTCGCACTCACAGACGATGAACAAAGACAGATCGTGGCGGCATTGAGCCAGCACACGGCGAAAGTCGCAGAATTGTCAGCAACTGCGTCCAGGGAACTACCAGTCGATGCAACTGCGATCGCGCGGGGGAGAGCGTTAGTAGTAAAAGCCAACTGTTCAGCGTGTCATCAGATCGCCGGAATCGAATCCACCAAAGGCAGCCATCAGCGTCCTCTGACGGCCTCGACAAAAAATAATGGACATAACTGCATTGCTGCGGAAAAACGACCTGAAAATAAAACCGTGACGAACCTGCCTCACTTCCAACTGAACGAAATTCAAAGAGACCAAATCAAGAGTTGGTTGTCGACTGTGAGCACAAATCTTCCGACAGCAGGTGGATTCGCTCGTGGGGAATTGTTGCTTCGTCGCAGCGGATGTCTGGCCTGCCATGATCGCGATCAGCAATCAGGCATTTCGCGACTGACAGCAGCAATCGAATTCAAACGAGATGATCTGCGCGGTCAAAGCCAGGCGCTAATTCCGCCACCGCTCACAGCTGTTGGCGATCGTTTACAGGATCATTACTTGTTGAATGCGGTGACAGGGGAACAGAAGGAACGTCGCCTTCCGTGGTTGCTTGTTCGCATGCCTCGTTTCGAAATGTCGCCAGAAGATCGGCAAAGCATCGTGCGATACTTTGTGGGTTCCGATCGTATTCCGGAATCAGCGGATGTCGCACGCCCGGAATTATTCAGGCATCTGGACCCTCAACATCCGACAATTGCGACGGCCAATGAGCTGCTGCTCGGAAATCAACTTGTGGGTGCTGGGGGGTTCAGCTGCATCGCTTGCCATAAGGCCGGATCGTATGAACCACGTAACGTCGCGATGGGAACACGCGGCTCGGACATCATGACAATGGGGCAGCGAGTCCGTTCGCGTTACTTTATGCGGTGGATGCAGAATCCGATTCGAGTTGTTCCTGGCATCGAAATGCCGGCGATTCGCAAACCTGTGGCTGGAGTCCTTGAGGAATCCCTTTCCCAGCAGATTTCTGTGATGTGGAAAGCGATTGCCGACGCGAAATTCTCGCCACCAACCGTCGTCAGCCGTTTCGAACAATTCGTAACGCTGTCCCCCGGTGATCGGCCGCGTGTCATTCGTGACGTGTTCACCGTTCGCGACGGAAATACCAGCAACAATGTTGCCCGGGCGTTCGCGGTCGGCTTTGACAATGGACACAATCTGCTTTTGGATCTGGATTCGATGCAGCTGCGGCAATGGACGATTGGCGAATTTGCTCGCCAGCGCACGGAGGGAAAGAGTTGGTTCTGGGATATGGCCGGTGTAGCACTGTTGCAGATGAACGAAGACTCGCCGTTTGCAAAGCTTGTGAAAATCGCTGAGCCCGATTCAACGGCGATCCGCCCGGTGATTGATCAGCGTCGGCAGGGAGAGTTGCTGTCATACCGCGTGGATGGCGACTCTGTGACGCTGCGTGTACGGCTTCATTTTAATCCACAAAACGTCAATGGTTCCACTGACCTCAAATTGCCAGCTCACTCACCGATGACCGCGTGGAACAATCCGGAACGGCCTCTGATTCAAGCCGTCGTAAAATTCATGTTTAAGCCAACACCTGGCGACGAAGATCGCACCGGTTGGTCATGGAATGTTGTCCTGGAAGACTGCCCACAGCCATACGGCTTACAGCTCACTCCACACGCCTCGCAGAAATCACGCGGAGAAATTCCATGGACTGTGACGCTGAAATCACAACCCTCAGAACCGGCCTCGAAGGTTTCACTGCGGCTTGCCAAGGGTGAATCGGCGACATGGCAATTTGTCTGTGACGTCCGGCCTACTGTGTTGGTTCCGCCCGCCGTCGCTCAATCCAGTAGTGTGGCCGACGTGATTTCCGCCGTTCCCGGATTTCATGGAAAACGCTTACCGATCTCAACGGCCATCATGCCAACCGGCATCGCATGGCTGGCCGACGGTCGGATGGTGATGACATCGTTGAAAGGAGATGTCTGGATTGTCAGCGACACAAACAACGACGGACTACCGAATTCCACCAAATTGTTCGCCGACGGACTTTCTGCACCTTACGGAATTCAGGTTGATGGCGATTCGATTCTTGTGGCTCACAAACCGGAAGTGCTGCGTTTGCGGGATAGCGATGGCGATGACCACGCGGATCGATTCGATGTCGTCGCATCTGGCTGGGGTTTCAGCGACGACTATCACGACTGGACGACGGCTCTCGTCCGCGATCGAAACGGTGATCTGTTTGTCGGTTTAGGAAGCGATTATTCCCAGAATAAAAGGTCAGCTGACAACGATCGTTGGCGAGGCACAATTCTGAAGATCGATTCCAACGGGACGATTTCTCCGGTCGCCACTGCGTTTCGATTCCCAATGGGATTGGCGTTCGATCGCAATCAGAATCTCTTCGCTACCGACAATCAGGGAGTGCAAAACACTTTCAACGAAATCAATCATGTAATAAACGGGAAGCATTATGGTGTGCCATCGAGACATGCAGAAACCGCAGACGAGCCGTCAGAAAACCCGGCCGTGATGGTTCCACATCCATGGACTCGTAGTGTCAACAGTATCTTGTTTCTCCCCGACAATTTTGCAAACCCGGATTTAGCCGGACATGGCATCGGTTGCGAATACGATACCCGATGCCTGATTCGATTCACGATTCAGGAAGTCAATGGCGTTCAACAGGGAGCGTGTTACCGATTCAGTCAACCAGATCTGCCCGGCGGTGGAGGCAACTTTGTCGGCCCGGTCGCTTCTGCCATCGGTCCAGACGGAGCTCTCTACATTGGCAGTATCTGGGACAGCGGCTGGCAAGGCGGCTCCAACACGGGAACAATTGAACGCCTCGTTCCGGAGCAAATGATGCCAAACGGAATTCGCGAAATCCGCGCCACGGCAACTGGTTTCGATGTTGTGTTCTTCCAGCCATTCAAGAATGCCACGTTGCTGACTGACACAGCAAATTGGTCCATTCAGGGTTACACACG
>JAYVNW010000296.1:0-1838 GCA_043758225.1 Candidatus Kuenenia sp.
GACGTCAACCCTTGCTGGCAAACCGGAAGTGCCATTCCGGCCTGGCACCTTTTTTTTCTCCACTGTTATGCGCAGGACTCAAATCTCGCGCAAGCGACCGGTTGAAACGAATTCTGAGTTTTGGTAAATCGCTAGTGTGGTTTTGAACATCCCAATTGCCAAGAGTCGCGTTGCCTCAAACGGCTTTGTGATTACTGGAGTTTTAGTTGCTACAGGATGGTCACATGGATCCACAGTTCGCGGCGTCGTTCAGGCAGAAATTCCCTCGCGCCAATTTAAACTTCAACACCATGAACACCTTTGACAATCGCGGTAACCCAATCAACCCTTTCCTCATTTTTACTGTTGACGGGATTCGGTTTCCCGAGACAACGCCAAGCCTTCTGGAAATCCTTGAACGCACGGGCACACTCGAAGAATTTCTGGCAGCAATCGCCACGCATGTTATTTGAACCCCTTGCGAGTACACACTGAACCCCTTGCGAGTACACACTGAACCACGGCGTGCTCATCACGCACTTAACGATTAGGCGTACTTCTGTATCCGCCATGCCAGACCTCAATCCAGTCACGTCATAAACGCAACTAAAAAGCTGAACGCAAACCGCACGTCGTGGTATCAAACAAGGATGATGAAAGTTGAAATTGAGGCTCGCCCAAAGGGCGGTTTTGGTCGGCTGAATCGATACAAGGAGAAAGAGCAATGAATAGAACTGGAATGACGCCTATTCCTGCGCAAGGGGCGGGAATTGAGTGGGATATCCTAATTCAAGAAGTCATGGAGCTTTACCGGCAGGGTAATTACGCTAAGGCCGTCGTTCTCGCTCACAAAGCCCTCGAAGTTGCCCAGTCGAATGTTGGCCCCGACCATCCCTCTGTGGCCACCAGCCTTGAAAACTTGGCGGTTCTGTATCGTGCCACGAAACGAGATAAAGAAGCACTGGAGTTGGAGAAACGGGCGGCGCGCATTCGAGCAATCAAACGGTGAAATCGATGGCTAACACGGCGTTCTGCCGGACGGAAATTCCGCTGCGATTCATTGCCGCCGGTGACCTTGGACGTTCGTAGTCACTGATTTCGATTTGAACCGAGCGATCGTATTTAAACCACCACATTCTTATCAAGTTTCTCCACTCATACTGTCCACCATTACCAACGAGGCCTGCACTCAATGACTACCAACAGATGCCCAAAGTGTAAGGAAATGATCAAGACTGATAAAGCGAAGCGCCACTCTGATCTCGAACGCTCTGGCCTGCACAAGAGTGATGGTCATCACGGCAGCCGCGATGATCAGTATAATTATACCTGCAAAGTTTGTGGAACGACTTTCGTTGGCGACAGTAGCGCCACATGGTTGGCAGAACTATGACATTTCTGCATCTGATGGGTGCGTTGGTAGAGTCACGCAGCTCATTGTTTAGCAAAGAGCTGCATCCCTTTGTCTTGACTCCAGAGAAAATCAATGTGTTCACTGAAGAAGGCGTAACTTGGACCGCGCGATTATCGAGTTTCGGAACTTTAGCCTTTAAAATGCTCGGCTCCTCGTACGAAGAGCATATCGAGCCGTTCACTTCATTTGTGATATTCCCGAATTGACGAACTTGTTTTGAACTGACGGCCAATGGGCGGATTCTCGGGTGTTGCAAGCTGCCAAGAAAAGCCAATGACTTAAAGCGGTGTCGCGACTAGAATACATGCACGCGAGCAGTGCAAATGTCGCTAAGTGTCTTTTATCTGCCTCAATGAATTGTACGTAAGACTTACGGTATTTCGTTTATCGCCTTGTTTGCCATAGCGGCGTTGCATGGACTGGCTGTCGCGGGAGGTATCATGTT
>JAYVNW010000297.1:0-4267 GCA_043758225.1 Candidatus Kuenenia sp.
AGAAACAACGGACATCACGCCTCGCAGCTCGGCGAACGCTGGACGAATATTTACAACAGGGCAAACGATCAGGTGCACCGCGACCCTGCAACCTGCAAGCGATGTTCCGGCGATCAGCGACCTTGGTCGGACCTACGGTTCTCAATTCAGGACTAATTCCCATGACGTTCAAAAGGCGGATAGACGCTGGTCAATAGACTCCGTCTTCAATGACACGTGCGATGTTTGCGTCTGCAGCGAATATCGCACGTTGGAATCGAGGTCGCGGGTTTCAGACGTCGTTTGGAAGCGTTTCTGTTTTAAACCTGAAGAACGAGTTGGCAAAATCTGCGGCGGAGAGCCTGTTTCGCGATCGCGAAAATCTGGAATTGCCAGGTAACGCTGGTGCTGACGTAACGCGTGATTGCTTTTCAAGTTGGATCTGCCAAGGTCTGATTCATCGCCGGATCGTGGCGGTCTACTTCCGGAGTCGACGGCAAACTGCAGTCCGAAAAACGGAGAACCCGAATTGCTGCTCATGTCGAAAAACGATCTGTCGTATTTGCATCCTGTCACGCTCAACAGGATGCAGGCGGCAAAGGCGAGTGTCGTACGGTTGATTTTTCGATGAGTATTCATGGATCTGTACAGCAAAGTCACTAATCGAACCTAACGTGCCTTCTTTTATCAGCCACTCTTTTACGCATCCAGACGAATGCTGAGCTGTCAGTCACTTTGTGTCGCGCAATTGATGCCAGAGTCGCCATTTCACCTTCGCTCCCGAGGAAATATACGCCCGATCGGCAAAAAACGCCGAATCAGGCTGGCAGAATAGGCAGGATTCAATTTCAGTGGATTCGGGACAACTTCTCGATTGGTTTGCAATTCCCCGGCAGGGATTCATACTTCGTGGCTTCAGAAGAGTTTATCGAGTCATCTGTAATAGTTGAAACATGACGGAGAATCATGAAAATGTCAGCGGTCGCCGAGTTCCCGATTCCACTTAGCCAGTATTCTGCTCTGCCACTGGATCCAAAAAAAACAAAGCTTACGGCGGAACAGCGGGAAACTCTGAAAAAGAATATCGAGATCTGCCGCGACGCAATTATTTTCTTCACAGCAATTGCAGACGCGAAAGGATTGGGTGGCCATACGGGCGGCCCGTTCGATACCGTGCCTGAAGTCTGCATCATGCACAGCTTCATGAAACATGCTGAGGCTGGTGGAACTCCGGATGTACTGCCGATCTTCTTCGACGAAGCTGGTCACCGAGTTGCAACGCAGTATCTAATGGCAGCACTGGAAGGCGAACTTCCTGTCGAAAAACTGTATCACTATCGTGAATACCTGTCGCATCTGCCAGGGCATCCAGAACGTGGCTTCACACCTGGCGTTAAGTTTTCCTCCGGCCGATTGGGTCACATGTGGCCGTTCGTCAACGGCATAGCGATTGCCAACCCCGGCAAGGTCGTCTTCCTGCTGGGATCTGATGGGTCTCAGATGGAAGGCGACGATTCTGAGGCGGCTCGACTTGCTGTTGCGCAGAATCTAAATCTGAAACTTCTGATCGACGATAATGACGTCACCATCGCTGGTCATCCATCAGATTATCTGAAAGGCTACAGCGTTGCCAAAACACTCGAAGGTCACGGTCTGAAGATTGACATCGGTGATGGCGAAGATCTGGATTCGCTGTACGCCCGCATGTGTGCTGCTGTCACTTTGGACGGTCCGATTGCATTGATCAATCGCCGCAAAATGTGCGTCGGCATCAAAGGCCTTGAAGGCAGCGCGCATGGACACGATGTGATCAAGGTTTCTCTGGCGAAAGAGTATCTGACGGCCCGAGGCCGGACTAAGGCCGTTGAGTACCTGAACAATGTCAAGAAAGGTCCATCCGGTCCGACTTACGAAGGCAGCTGCAGCAAGAACGTTGGTAAGAATCGTGACTTGTTTGGCAAATTTCTGAACGAAATTCTGGACGGCATGCCGGAAGCTCAGCGAGTGGCTTCGGTGCGAGTCTTCGACTGCGACCTCGAAGGTTCCTGTGGTCTGAATCACGTGCGAGCGGCTCATCCGGAGGTGTTTGTTCGCGGCGGTATTATGGAACGCGGTAATTTTTCTGCGGCTGCTGGTTTCGGTTATGAAGCTGGCAAGCAGGGCGTGTTCGCCACGTTCTCTGCGTTTCTCGAAATGATCGTTTCAGAAATCACAATGGCTCGACTTAATCAAGCCAATGTGTTGTCGCATTTCTCGCACGCTGGCTGCGACGATATGGCTGACAATACTTGCCATTTCGGCCTGAACAATATGTTCGCCGCAAATGGGCTTCCCGATGAAGGTCGCGATACCACTCGGCTCTATTTTCCGGCTGATCAGCATCAGTTCAAAGCCTGCCTGAAAAAAATCTACGGCGAAGCGGGTCTGCGATTTATCTTCTCAACGCGATCTGGTGTACCTGATTTGCTGAATGAAGCTGGTGGTCGAATTTATGGCGACGATTATAAATTCGTTTCGGGCCGCGACGACGTGATTCGCGAAGGCAAGGACGGATACATCGTTTCCTTTGGCGAAACGGTTTATCGGTCTCTGGATGCTGCAATTAAGCTAAAGGCTCAAGGCATCAATGTCGGCGTGATCTGCAAGGCGACGCTTAATGTGTATGATGAAGACATGATGGCAAAGCTCGCGAAATCACCGATGATTCTGGTCGCAGAATCATTCAACGTTACCACTGGCCTGGGTTCAAGGTTCGGGACCGAATTGCTGAAACGCGGATTTACAGGACGCTACAACAATATCGGAACGCATCGCGAAGGTTCTGGTGGACTGTGGCAGCAAATGGGCCATCAGGGTATCGATACCGACGGCATTCAATCGGCTGTTAAAGCTTTACTGAAGTAACAAGCAGCGTCTCTTCTTTTCTGAAACGTATTCATGCTGTCGAACGGATTTCTCGGCTATCCCACAACATTCATGCTGGACTTTGTCGTCTGCGCTCTGGCGATGATCGTGCCGTTGTTGTTGTGGAGTCTATGGCTGGTGAAATTCCGCCGTCGCTATGCTGCTCACAAGAGATTGCAGATCACTCTGGGAATTGTGTTGCTTGTGGCGGTGACTGCCTTTGAAGTCGACGTGCAGATGGTGCATGGCGGCTGGGAGAATATTGTCGCAACGCAACAGTTGAATCCAGAACGACTTGCGTCAAAAATTGCCGCCGTCAGGCCTTGGTTACTGATTCATCTGCTGTTCGCCATTACGACTCCGTTGTTGTGGATCACAACGATCACTCTGGCACTCCTGCGATTTCAAAACCCGCCAGAGCCCGGACCACATAGTCGTCTCCACAAAGTGCTGGGTTGGGCATCGACGGTTGATATCACGTTGACATCAGTCACAGGTTTGCTGTTTTACTATGTCGCTTTTGTGCGACCGTAGGACAGGCATCTTGCCTGTCAAGAGTTCCGGTGGACAAACGACTTGATCTTGCGGTACAGGACAGGCTGGAAGCCTGTCCTGCGTCTTGCCGCGAAATGAGACACTTGTCACTTCATTTTTGACCGCATGAACTGTCAATGCATCAATTCCGCTATACGTTCTGGTCTATTCTGGCACTGGCGCTGCTGTTACGTATTGTCGCCGCGATTGTTATTGATCGGCATGTCACTCAGGCTGGCCGCACGTTTCTGATCGAAGGGGACGCGAACGGCTATTGGGAGCTTGCTGAGCGCATCGCGGGTGGCGAAGACTACTCGATTTATCAGCCACCGCGTTATGTTGAACGCACGCCTGGATTTCCGCTGCTCCTGGCAGCGAGCATGAAACTGTTTGGCAAAAGCGTTTTCGGCGCCAGCCTGCTGATGGCGGTCGTCGGGACAGGCTGTTGTTGGTTAACCTGGCTATTGGCGAAAAACCTGTTTGATGTTAGCACCGCAAACTGGGCGATGTTGGCAGTCGCGGTGTCGCCGCTCCAGATCGGCAGCAATGTTCAGATACTGTCGGAAGTCTGGTTCAGTTTCGGTTTGCTGGTTTGCGTTCTCGCACTCGCGCGACTCATTCTGCAGCCGCCAACTGCATCGTGTAGTCGCATTGCTTTTGACAATGGTGTCCTGACGGGGCTCGCAGTGTTGATTCGCCCAGGCTGGATTCTGTGGGCAGGGCTGAGTTCGCTGCTCGTGCTGCTTTTCGGAGAAAAGACCATCAGCAAGAGATTCCTCAGCGGTGCCCTGATTGGGCTGGGATGCTTTGTGGCGCTGTTGCCTTGGGCCTGGAGGAATCATGAAGTCAC
>JAYVNW010000298.1:0-8125 GCA_043758225.1 Candidatus Kuenenia sp.
CTATCAGGATGAGATGGCTGCCTCGATAATTGCTGACCTGTCGATTCCTCCCGACAGCCTGATTGTCGACGTCGGCTGTAACGATGGGACGTTGCTGTCCGGTTTCAGTCGCCGATGTATGCGAGTTACCGGCGTTGAGCCTACCGGCATCGCTCGCTTTGCGCGGGAATCCGGAATCGACACGATTCAATCGCCTTTTGACAGTCAGGTTGCTACCCAGATCGTTGAATCATGCGGACACGCAAAAGTCGTCACGGCCACAAATGTGTTTGCTCACATGGCAAGTCTCGGAGACGTGATGGCTGGCCTTGAGATTCTGGTCGCTGACGACGGTTGTTTTGTCCTTGAAAATCATTACCTGCCCCCGGTGATGGAACGGCTGCAGTTTGACACGATCTATCACGAACACCTGCGAACTTACTCTTTACGATCTTTAGTCGTGCTATTCGACTATTACGATTTCAAAGTCATTGATGCTCAAAAAGTCAACCGCTATGGTGGCAACATCCGTGTGACTGTCGCTAAAGGTAAAAACCACGGACAAAGCCGGCGAGTCGCACTGATTCTGGCTGAAGAAAATGCGACATTGACGAAGTCGGAGTACTATGAGCGATTCCGTCTCAAATCGATTCAGTTGAAGAATGATCTTATATCGCTTGCTATTGATTGCGTGCGGAAGGGTGCACCACTCGTTGGGAATTCTTGTCCGGGCCGATGCAGTACGTTGCTGAACTTCGCTGGGATCGGGCCGGATCTCATTCCTTATCTTGCTGAACAGCCTGCTTCGCTTAAACTGGGAAAGTACCTTCCCGGCAAACATATTCCGATAGTCAATAATCAACGCCTGATCGACGAACAGCCACGCCATGTCCTGTTGCTGGCATGGCACTACGCTCAGCCGATCGCCGAACAATTACGGCAACGTGGACTTAAATCAGAGCTATTTGTCCCTATGCCTGAAGTTGCTAAGTTTGAGATCTAATGTGGCTGTTACTACGCTTAAACAAATCGCTGTTTACGGTGGGGGACGATGGGCCAGAACTCTTGTCGCTGTCCTTCGACAAGTCCTGCCCGAAGACTCGGAAATCGTCTGGGTCACAAAAAATTGTTTCACCGAAGTCCTATCATCGCTGAGTCTGAATCCTGTATCTAACCTCCGCCTTGTGTCGGAGTGGGACCTTGAAGGGTCATCGACTGATGCCGTAATCGTTGCCACCTCGCCGACTTCTCATTTTGAACTCGTTCGGAAAGCTGTGAAACTTCGCCTGCCAACGCTTTGCGAAAAGCCCATCGCTTCGAGTTCATCACAACTAAAGGATTTGCTCAGCGTTTCAGAAGCAGGTCCGTGCCTCGTTGGCATCAATCTCGAATTTTTGTTTGCCAGCTATCTTCACGACTTTGCTGAACGTATCAGACCTGTGTCTGTTCGCTCCATTCATCTTGACTGGCTGGATCCGTGGAGCGAAGAGCGTGACGGTGAAATTAAATACGGCGAATTCTCCTCCGACATAGTTTCGGATCAGCTACCACACTGCTGGTCTGTTCTGGCAACGATACGGCCTGATTCTTCTCGATTGTTTCTGACGGACATTTGTTATAGGCCTGAATGCGTCGAGTTGCAGGGCTATTTCGGTATTTCCCCGGTTTATTTGCGTCTAAGCCGCCGCGCAGCGCAGCGGGTACGTCGGGCTACCGTTACCGACGATCACGGCATCGATACTGTTCTGGATTTTTCAATTGAACCTGGTTCCGTCATATCTCCCGGTCAGGAGATCGTAAACACCTGGTCTGGCAAAAGACCACTTGCTTGTTCTCTCAACAGCTTTGTTGATGTTGTACGTCACCGCGATTTGCGTTTTCGTTGGCCTCTGGAATTGAAAAACTGTTTTGATGCCGTTGAATCTTCGCTGAGAGCCGGTGATATGCTTAAGGCCGTCCAGGACAAGCAAATCAGGAATCTGCTTTTAAACAAACCAGTCGATCTGGCCAACTCTGAACATGTGAACTTAATAGTCGATCGATTTCTCCCTGAGTTTTCTGCGCAAGGTCGGCGATTTTCTGTTCATACTTTCTGTCAACAAAAGACTTTTGCATCAGCGTGGCTGTCTACTGTTCGCTAAGTTAAGGTTTGCTGATTCTGCTATGATCGCCCGAGGCACCCTTTTACCACGCCTTTCCAGCTATCCATATTGAACGGCCAGTACCAGAGGGAGTTTGCATACCAGGCGATGGCTTTTCGTGGGGACGACGCTGCCAGGAACCATGCCGAACAACTTTCGATGCTGGCTAATGCTCGGCGACGGACTGACCATGGCAATGCTTTGGCTCGATCAGTTTCCAGAGCGTTGCAAACAATTCTCTGTCGTGTCTTTCGCATCAACTCGAAGTTCTTCGACATTGATCCTGCTCGCCATTGGTACATTGTCACTGGCTCTCGAACGGCGGCAAATCGTACTCCATGAGCGGAAAGACGCAGCCACAGGTCCCAGTCCTCGACACATGGGAGGCTAGCATTAAAGCCTTCAAACTGCTGGATCACACTGCGTCGAATCATCACACTTGATACTACGATGAAATTATCTAAAAGCAAAGGCTCCAGCACATCGCCTTCCAGCATCGCTGACGGTTCGGTTCTTAACTCAGCGACGCGATCGACCTGGCCGAAATTTCCTGCGTTTGTGTAGACGATATCGTAACCCGTCCTTTCCGCTGCTTTCAACTGCTCGAAAAGCTTCTCTGGTTTCCAGTAGTCATCGTGATCCAGGAACGCTACCCATTCGCCTCTCGCTGCTAATATACCGTTGTTGCGTGTCTGCGCGAGGCCGCTATTTTCCTGGTGGATGGCCCGTATTTTGTCGCCGTACTCGTCCAACACACTTCGCGTGTCATCTTTGGAGCCGTCGTTCAGCACCATCACTTCGACTTCACTATCCACTTGTGCCAATGCGCTGTCGATCGCTCGACGAACTTCGTCTGCTCCGTTGTACACCGGGATTATCACGGACACTGTTGGTTTCATACGTTGCTCTCTGCCCTTCGTTCGCTAAGGTTGCCTTGCTGCCTTAACTATGCGGGCTGTTCTGCAACGAATACCGTTCTCTGGTTTCAAAACCGCTGTCACCTGCTAATTCGGGTGGTTCTGCGCCTGTTTTTCCGCCGTGTCCTGTTTTTGCTACTCCACTATCGCTACAGGCTCGCCAGAAGTAAACGTAGTTTACGCATCTCTCGCAAACGTTCTTCGCCCTCCATTGTTCGAGGAAGCAAGTCCACGCTGAGTGCTCTCTGATATCCGTTATGACGCAGCATCTGAACGATATGATTGTAATCGACTTCCCCAAGTCCTGCTAAAACCTGCAGTTCTGTCGCTGAGGTATCTCGCAGGTGCAAGTGCAAAGCGTGCGGGAAAATCATGTCAAAATCTTTGGCCCCACCGGTCGTGCAGATGTAGTAACTTGGATCCAGGGTTATCCCTAAACCTTTCACTGCCTGACAAAGTTCCACGGCTGTATGCGGATCTTCTGTCAACGTTCCTGTTTTTGTCAGGATTGCTAGCCTGATCGCTTCGTGATGACAGATGGCGTTACGGTCACGAAGTCTGTCGATTTCTGTGTTAAACGGCGTCCCCTTGGGTGATGCCTGAATGGTGATCTGAGCGATTCGCAGATGTTTCGCGAACTTCACTATTTCTTTGAAGGTGTCTAGATCGACTTCCGTTTCTATGAATATCGAATTTGGCGTCAGGCGGCTGGCTTCCCTCAACTGTGCTACGCTGCCTTCCGGGTCAGCGGCTACCTTTGATGGCTTTAACTGGTCATAGTCTTCGTTTAGCCATATTTCGAGTTTATCAAATCCCAGTTCCTGAATCTGCAGGCAGGCTGCCGGGAACGCCAAATCCCACAGGCTTCGCGTTGAGGCGGCTATATGCACTTTTTCACTCCCTTACCGTTCTTAAATCCTGATATCGTGAGCTTTTACGGCCATCTTCTCTCGCGGTCGCTATCCTCTCAAATGGCCTCAGGACTGTATTCCCCTCAGCCTGTTTCCGCAATACCTCTCAGTCTTACTGGTCGAACTCGGGAGGATTTGTAGCGATTTTGCATGATTCAACGATTCTTCTGCCGATAAGGAATAGTAAAGCTGTTTTCATAGCTGCCGCTGCGTGCCGTTTGACACTTTGCGACTTAGCCTTGGAACCGCCCGGGGGTCTTCCGCAAGACGATTGCTGAAGAAAGTTGCCGACAAAAATTAGGGAGTTCTTTCGATGCGATATTGTGCTGTAGCCGTGCTGCTTTCGGGGGCGATTGGTGTTCTTGTGACTGGCTGTGCTTCTTCGACTCCGACTATGCGAGCACAAAGCCCGCAGGGTCATCCTGGTTCATGGAGCGACGGGCCTGTCATGAATGATGGCTGCCCGATGTGTCAATCCAGTATGGGCATGGGAAATGGTCAATGCGAATCCTGTGGTCCACGCCGGGGAAGTCATGGCCAAAGATGTGCTCCTAACTGTCAGGGAGCAGGTTGCAATCTGCCGTTCCATCCTGTGCACCGCAACTTCCATACTTATACGGCTCCGCAAAACATGATGCGTCCGCCAGAAAATGCCGCTCCTGCTCAGGTTCAGTATCCGTACTACACGTTTCGTGGACCAACTGACTTCTTCATGAAATAGCGATCGTTGGAATATCGACACTTTGTGTTGAAAGAATACAAGACAAGCCTCGTTGAGTCACATCAACGGGGCTTTCTTTGCGTCTAGGGCATTTGATTAGAAAAAGAATATTAAAAGAGTAGAAGAGGTAGAAGTGTCGGCAAAGGTTGTTGATAACTAGAGGCCAAAGAAGCAAAAAGCCATAAGAAGACCTTTTTTTTGAATAACAAAGAAACGTGAAAACAAGCGTGACAAGATCGGGAGAAGGGATATGAAGGAACGTGATAAAGACAGCATCAACGAACAAAGGCAAGACATAGGAAAAACGACCGTAGATAAACAGCAGGAATCAAAGCAAAGGAATCGATCGATCGTCAACAAGTTATCAACAAGGCTGGCGTGATCATTCGCTTTCGATGTATTCAGTCTGAATAGCGGTCCCTTTGAGATGCTGTTTGAGTTCAACTACAGCGGCATCGCTGGCCGCCAACGCGGTGCGAGTGATTTTTAAATCCTTGAGGGCAGTCAGATGAATCAGATGATCTGTGCCAGCGGCGGTGATTTGAGTTGAACCAAGATGCAGAAAAATCAGTGCCTTCATATTTTTCAGCAGAGGCAAACCAGCATCAGTAAGCTTCGTATTGTCTAGATTCAACCATTCCAGCGTGGTTAAAGGAGCGAGTTTCAAAGCACCTTCATCAGAGATCTGAACTCGCCAGAGATTAAGTTTCTTCAAGGCCGTCAGCTTGGCGATATGAGCCATACCAGTGTCGGTCAGCAAGGCATCCTCGCTGAGATCCAATTCCTCGAGCATTGAACAGACAGAAAGAGTATCCAAGCCAGCGTCGCTGACTTGATTTCTGGCGAGGCGGAGTTTTTTTAGCTTTGGAAAACCAGCGATAAGCTTGCAGGAATCGTCATCAACAACGGTGCCGGCGACATACAGTTCTTCCAGTTCAGTGAGTCTAGTCAAGGCAGACAAACCGTCGGTTCCGACGAAGGTAAGTTCGTCCAGGGCCAGCAGTTTCAGAGATTTGCAGGCAGCGAGCGTCTTGACGCCATCGTCCCCGATGGTGGTTTGCCCATTTTTGCCGTTGAATCGCAGTGCCCGCAAACTCGTAAAACGAGCAACGGTGGCAGTCGCTATGTCCGACAATTGACAGCCTCGGAGGTCCAAATTGGCCAAAAGTGGAGAAACTCGTGCCAGAGCCGGCAACGACTCATCATTGAACGACGAATCCGAAAGGTTGAGGACTCTCAGGGACTTAAAATCTGCCAAAAGTTCCAGCGTTTCAGGTGCGAGCGAGAGTTTGTGCAGATCTATATCGGTAACTGAACCGCTGTCGTTCGTCTTGACAACAGCTCCAGCGGCCTTAAGAACCGCGACAGCGTCGACCTCGGCTTTTTCGACCGTAGGAGAAACGTGTGGTGATTTAACGTCAGGTGAACAACCGAGGAACAACAGGAACGCAAGAAACAGGTAGGAATTGCAATAACGGATCACAGGCATTCTCCGGGGAAACAGTCGGAAGACGATCCCCCGATGATAGCGGCAAGCCTGCTCCTTGTCAGTGATTTATGATGCTCGTCCTATAAAAGTCCGACAGGTGAAGGCGATACCGAAGTGGGCCGTAGTACGAAAAAGGGAGAAAAGTTGTCACGCAATAGACGACACTTCAGGAGATCGAGACGGGATCGGAAACGGCAGCAACGTCTCCAATAGAACTTTTGGGATTCAAGGGCAAACGGCCGTCTGTTCCGGGAGTCGAAGGGATGCTCAACACAGCAGACATATCAGTACTTGACTCGGGTCGAACGAAGTCCTTAGGTTTATTGGATTCAAAGAGAAGATCAAGTGGACTGCGTGTATGAACCTTAATAACTGTATAACGGCGATAAAGTTCGCTCAATATGCCGATAGCGGCCGTGAGCGTGACCCAAGTCAACATAGGTGAATTGATAGCGCCATAGCCATTTGCTATCCCTAGAATTAAAGTTATCGCCAATAGCAGGCCCGCGCAAACGGTACGACCACTGAATCCCACACGTTCCTGCTTGATGGCATGGGAAGCCAGAGCGTTCTCAACGCACAGCGTCGAGAGTGTACGGAAGGAATCCATGTTTTCCTTGAGTTTCTGAAGATCCATTTTCTGCCTGGGCAGCGTGGGGCGTAGATCGACTTCAGGCGGCATATTACTCGTGGATAAATCATTAGTACCAGTCATCCTCAAGGCTTCGCCGTTGAAGAGATCGCCCATGTTCCCAGCCATGTACTGGTCAATGAAGGATTTCATTTTGGGAGCAGATGTGGCAACGGGTTGATCCGAATTCGCCTTTGCAGAGGCAGCCTGCAGATCGCTTTTCTTCTCGGCAAGTTTGAGTTCACCCGGTAGCACGGTACCAGCGGATTTGCGATTCCGTGACAGTAGCTGTTCCATGTAGTCTCGAACAAAGTCGTCGGAATTTTCCTGGCGTTCAGGCTCCGAATCTATTTCGGGGGTTGAGCCAGGCTGTGACGGAGTAACGGCGAGCTGGGCGTTATTGGAACCGAAACTGAACGCCACAGCTTTATTTTCTCCAGTCGGTTCGGAGAGATCCATGAACTCAGTCAGCGGTACCGGCGGCGTGGAGTCTTTTTCAGAGGCAGGTGTTTTCAGCCTAAACAGTCCGGCCAATTCAGATCGCAGGTCAGTAGCAGGAGAACCATATTCTGAAGTCGTATCAGCTGTATCAGATTCACCATTCTGATATTCATCACGGTGAGTCGCAAGTGCCGGGCGATGGTGATCAGCAGCATTAGATTCCGCAAACCGGCCGCTCACAGGCGGAGCAGCGCTGGCATAGGATTCTGATTGCCGCCGCATAGCAACCTGGATTTCGGCGCGAGCCAATTCCAGCTGCTGGCGGGCTTCCAGCAACTGCCTGCGCTGTGAATCAACTTCCCCTTCCGCTTGCTCGATTTTGCGATCTCGCTCGCGGAGCACCTCGTCCCGTTGATCCAATAATTTGGCTCTTTGATCAAGTTCACGCGATAGCTGAGCGAATGATTCGCTGTCATAATGAACGACAGCAGGCTTCGAGGAGGCCGTATCATTATCGTATGATACGTGATCGGCCAACTTCATTTTCAATTCATCGAGTTGGTTAGCCGAAACCGCGACATCTGTGCGGGCTTTTTCCAGGTCTTTGGTCACCAGCAGCAGTTGTGCTTCCAGCGACCTTAAAGATTGCTCACGATCTTCCAGATCCAAGTGAGCTTGAGCCAAACATAGTCCGACAGCGACAGAATCGTTTTTGATACGATGAGCCTCTTCGACGTCTTCGCGGGCGTCCATCAAGGCTTTCTGCAATTCGCGAACGGCAGAAAGCAAAGAATCGCGTTCAGAAGTCAATACTGTGCGGTCATTTTCGGCCGACGATAGCGTCTCGAGCAGCTCGGCCAATTGTCGGCGAATCGTGTGAGTCTCGGTTGTGGTA
>JAYVNW010000299.1:0-2249 GCA_043758225.1 Candidatus Kuenenia sp.
GCGAGGTAGCGCCGCAACTCTTCCGCCAGTTCGGCCGCCGATCCGTAACGCCGTCGCCGATCCTTTTCGAGGCATTTCAGACAAATCGTTTCGAGATCAAGGGGCACGCCGGGATTCAACGTCCGTGGCGTTACCGGTTCACGCTCGATGACCTGCATGACGGTATCGACGGGATTATCGGATTGGAAGGGAGGCCGGCCGGTCAGCATGGCATAGAGTGTTGCTCCCAGGGAATAGATGTCGGCAGGTTCTTGTACTTGGTCAATCTGCCCCAAGGCCTGTTCCGGCGGCATATATCCGGGAGTCCCCAGAATCTGGCCATGCGTGGTCAGGTTGCTGTCGCCTTGAATTTTCTTAGCTAAACCAAAGTCCGTCACTCGTGGTTGTCCGCCCTTGTCGAGAAGGATATTGGCGGGCTTCAGATCGCGATGAATCACTCCCTTGTCATGTGCGTACTGCACCGCTTCGGCAATTTTAATCATAAGGGCGGCCGCTTCTTTTGGAGGCAACAGTCCAACGGCGATTCGTCGGGCTAACGATTCGCCTTCAACGAGACCCATCGAGAAAAAATGGTGTCCTTCGTGCTCGCCCACCTCGAAAACCGGGACGATTCCCGGATGATCGAGCTGCGCGGCGGCTTCCGCTTCGGTGTGAAATCGCTGCACATCGGCCTTGCCGGCAAACTGTCCTGCCAGAATCATCTTCAGCGCGACAATCCGGTTGAGCCGTACCTGCCGCGCTCGATACACGACGCCCATCCCGCCGCGTGCAATCTCGGCAAGCAGTTCATACTCACCGAAGTAGTGGATCTTCTCGCCCGGTGCCGGAGCGGTTTGATTTGTCACTCCGTCTCGAACCGTTGGCGGCAGTGTCGGTTCGTTCGCCTGAATCGACGAGCCTGTTAGAAATGTGGCGTCGGTCTCCGCGTTTGCAATGTCCGGTGAAGATTCCTTCATGCCCGCCTGCAGTAAACAGCGCGGACAGATCCCGGAAGGCGCATTGGCCGGGAGGTCGGTTCCACATTTTGGACAGGTTTTCTTTTCCGTCACGGCTCGCTCCAGTTCTAGCTATCCCCTTCTGACGGAAAGTAACGGAAACGTAACAGGGATTTCTCTGCTACGACTCAAAAGCCGCAAAAAGGCTGCGAATTTCGTCATCGACATCCTCCGGAGACAACAACGTTTGTGAGATCTCTTCTCGTAGAAGTTTCCGATACCGCTGCCGCATGCGACTCGCGGCCATACGTGTCGCCGTTTCAGTTTGACCGAGTTCTTCAGCGACTGCCGCCAGCGTCATCTCTGAGTTTTCGCCACTCAGGACGTGCTTGAGAAGCTCGAACTGCCGTCCCTTACCGCTTCGTTCCATGTCGCGTTGCAATCGATGCATGACCCGCCCCAGCAGCGTGATGGCCCAATGTCGCTCAAAGATCTTGTCAGGAGTCTGCTGATCGACGGGTTGCATGGCATCTTGTGCGACGAAATCGAACGAAATGCGGAGACGTCCCCCGCCGCGCTTTTGTGCCTTGGCTTTCTCCCATTCTTTGGACAGAAAATGCTTAAATGCCGTCAGTAAGAACGCACGAAACCTGCCACGTTCTGGATCGGCGGCCATCAGAAAATCACGATCCAGCAGACGTTCAAAGAACGCTTGAGTCAGATCCTGCGCTTCATGCAGGTCCGATACTCGGCGGCGAACATAGGCGTAAAGAGGAGGCCAATACGACTTGCAGAGCCGTTCTAAAGCGCTATCCGATTCGACCGTCCCTCGTCGGCCTGCGGCCAGTACCAGACTCCAATGCGTTGTCGAAAACTGCATTGAGTGCGGAAGGTCGTCGGGTTGGCTATCTTGAATATCTGCCATCCCGGTGATTGTAACGCATGGGGCTGCGAGAATGGTAGGTCACGGAATTGTCTGCGACGCCGCAGGTGGCTCACAATGAACTGAAGCGAGAAGGCTCCCAGATTGATCGTTGTCGGGGAGCCCCACGAAAATGCGGACAAGGTTTCGATCGGGTGATGGCGGTGCAGCCTGGTCATCCCGACGTCGATAGTATCGGTTCTTGACGCAGCGAGAAATATTGTTTCAAGGCCACGCAATTCGTAGCTGGCTCCCTGTGACTCGCAAATGAAGCGCACAACTGCGTCCGCCTGGAACTCGCACGCAATTGTCATCGCGGCGAAGTGCATGCAGACTTTCGACGAAAACGGGCCTGTCCGCGAGAGTGGCGATGAGATTTGAATTCAATGACG
>JAYVNW010000300.1:0-2118 GCA_043758225.1 Candidatus Kuenenia sp.
ATGGCAGCAAATAATGTGCCGCGATACGGACCTGCTTTGCAAAAGGAATGCCCACCGGGCACCGAGATTAAATAAGGCATGCTTGTTTCTACTCTGCAAAAATCCAGCGAGTGAGCCACGACAATAGTGCGATACCACTGCGGTGCGCATTACGATTCGGCCAGCGTGTCGCTCTGAGCATCATCGCGGTCGAACTCCTGCGGATTCTCAAGGATTCGAATCAGCGATCCTACAAATGCAGCCAGCTGTTGGGCGTCCATGGTTCTGTGATCGCCACGCACGAAGAGCGCGGAAATGGGGCGAATAACAACATTATCATCGACTACCACAGCTTGACGGGAGATCGGGCCGAGCGTTACATTCAACAGCATTGCACGTGAATCAAACCGACTTGGCTTGTAGGAAATAAGTGCAGGGGCGCAGCGGAATCCAAAATAATTGATCATGACCGGAGCCTCGACCAAATGCTGAGTGAATGGGTTCGATGGCATACGAATATGATTGGACAGCCAAATAAGGAGCCGCACCCCAGGCCCCCGCAGCGAATGCGGTATTCGACGCGTCAGGAGTTCTCGAAAAGTCGGACGGTTGGACTGCGTAATCTCTTCAGTAACCTTTTTGAGCAATTCCGTGGCGAGATCCCCGTAACTCTGTTGATTGACTTTCTTCAACAGAATAAGTTGCGGGCCGGATCTGGTCTGCAGCGGCAGAAGGACGTTTTGTTCCGAAAACTGATAGATGCGAGTTCCCACTAATCGACGGTTCGCGGCCGGATGTTTCTGCAGGGCAAGTCCGACCGCCCGAGCCAGAATTGTCGTCGGAGTGATGAGCACGTTGCCGTTGCTGTTTCGTTGCTTAACGAACAGTTGCAGGTTTGTCATATCCACCTGCGATCCCCACACCATGGTTGGATCGCTGCCGTCGCGTGCCGTGTGTGAGTAGCATTCGTGCAGGAATGGAACCTTTTCATCACTCACCGGGTCAGCCACGAGCGGAGATTTAGCAAGGTTCACGTGAAAGTTCCGGCAAAGAGGGCAGAGTTATTGCAACGTGGAAAGGCACGTCGTGTCCAGTTTCGAATGGATCAACTCACTGAGTTTGTTAACCGAACGAAAGTTCTGTGGCACGATTTCGCGGGGGGCAATGGCAATGCCGAAGGTCGCCTGTATATGAGACACTAATGCTATAATCATGAGCGAATCGACGACACCAGCATCCAACAGATCCGTCTGAGGTACAATCGTGGTCGGTGGACAGATTGTCTCATTGAGGTAGTCCGTGAGCATTGAGGCAATTTCGGAAACAACGTACATGTCAGCTGGCTCCCACCTAAAGAACGACATTAAAAAAGAAGTTGCACATTCAATTCGATTTCAAACACAGCGCTTCTGGGGTTCGTCACACCGCCGGACTGCTTCTGCCGCCCACCGTGAAAGGAGTTGACGGTCAATCTTGAGCGATGGCGTCAGCGGCGGTGCCTCCAGAATCGTCACATAGTCCGGCCGCTGATGTCGCGGCAGGCTTCGTGCGCAGCAACATCGAACCGCTGCAAGATCCCGCGTCACCTGCGATTTCAGGGGTATCAAGAACAAGGCCAGCCGATCGGAGCCGTCGGGCGTTACATAGGGGACGATCACAGGATCCGTGTCTGGCAATTGCTGGGCGATTGTCCTTTCGACCTCCCCAGGATGCAGTCGATAGCCACAGATTTTCAGAAGCTGGCTTTTCCGACCGTGAGGATAGATATAGCCGTCCTGGTCGACTGTCGCAAGATCGCCAGTGAACAGCCAATTGTCCTGCAGAATCTGTTTTGTTGCATCAACGTCCTGCCAATAACCGAGCATGATATTGTCACCACGAGCCCTGATCTCGCCGGTAATTCCGGGCGGGACCGGGCGATTCTGTTCATCCACAACCTCGAGAGTCACACCGGGGATGCCACGTCCAATGGAACCACTTCGTGAACGGAGCTCGTCCGCTGGCAGACACGATAGTCTCGCAGTCGCCTCCGTTTGTCCGTACATCACGTACAATTGGGCGGGACGCAGTCGGTCCGCGAGTTCCAGAAGGAGATCCTGCCGAAGTGCACCTCCAGCAACAGTGGCGTATCGTAAAGTC
>JAYVNW010000301.1:0-5725 GCA_043758225.1 Candidatus Kuenenia sp.
GGGCGACGATGGTCTGATTCGAGTTGTCGCGAATTATTGCGGACATCATTTCCAGGCAGGAACGCTAGCAGAACAAGATCCGGCGCATAACCGCCGACAAAGTGTTCCAGCATCTGCCATTCCTGAATCGTGCCGAAGCCGGAGACACCAAAATTAATGACCTCAACATTTCGGTTTTTGAATTCCGGTGTTGCCTGAAGGTCGCGTTCCAGAACTGACCAGAACGTATTCTCCTGAGCAACCTGAAATGCTTCGCTGAACGAATCGCCCAGGATCGCAATTCGAAATGTGTCTGTTGGTTTCTTAAGAGCATGTTCGCGATCTCGCAGGCCTCGCGAATTGATCACATTCGACGAATATCCTTCCGAATGAAACACAAACTTACGCCCGGGCTCAAGTCGCGTGCCGGTGAATTCATCGTAGATATACGGAGACCGTGTGTCAGGGACAAAGAGTCGCAAAGTTATCTCTGCCAGCAGCACGGCGACGATCGAAGCGAATGTGATTGCCAGAATTCGAAGCATCCAGCGGCGATGTGTTGACCATCGACCTGTAACACTGAGTGAAGGATTTGACTTTTTGGCGGTCATCTCAGGTTGTCTTTATGGCGAGCGGCCATTTCTGGCTTGTTACTGCCGTCGCCAGACGGCGTTAATTTCTGGTTCGACCACAGTCAGGCGACGTTGGCTAAGCCTGCTGCGGTATTTTCGCGCCAATTGGTCGGATTAGCAATCATGCATTCGGGGCGGGAGCTATCTTCCGATTGGACTTAAATCACCCGCTGTTTGAACACCAGTGATCTCGCTGGCAACAAGTTTGTTTCGATCTCGGTAGTATTCAAATTGTTCGCCGGTCAGCGTCTGTGCGTCTGCACCGGGATTTGGACGGTACGAAACGGTTGACTGTCGTCCCTTGTCCGCACGCAGAATGAATTGCTGCTTGGACGAATCGTATTTGATTTCATCGGCATCACCGGAGATTTCACTGGACTCCAGATGGCATGGAGCGCGCGTTCCGCGGTGACCGTCATCTGTATTGGATTCCGCCACCATCTCAAATTGCGGCGGTCCCTGATTGTCGCTGGATTCGATCTGCGAAAATGACAAGTTCTCACATCGCATGGAACCTGTGTTCAACGGGAGTTCGTTGACGTTTAATCCATCCAGCACAATTTTTTCGCCCATTCGGCGGACCGGCCCGAAGACTCCGCGAACGTGTTGTTTCAGCTGTACAAATTGCAACTTGTAGTTTCCTTCGATGCTGCCGATAAATCTGGCCTGCACAAAGACAAATTCGTCAGTCGGTGTGGCAACGGCTGTGTTGGCTCGCGCTACAGCGCGCGGTGTCGTGCGTGGTGTGTTTCTGGAATTCAGCGACGTGGATTCGACAATGCCGGAGCTTCCTGAGCCAGTTGCATTGAACTCGCCGGTAATCATATTGACCTTCAGGTCTGAGAACTCCGCATGGTTTCTGGATACCACAATGTTCTCCTTCAACTGATCGATGTCTACGACAACTTTGCTGTTACATTCAATACGTTCGATCGGCCCCTCATCGGAATCTGATGTATCCGCCTGCAGGATGTTCTTCTTCTTTTTGTCAGCTTGCATCTGCAGATCGGACGTGAAGAAGACTTTCATGCTGGCGCACGTGAGTCCTACTTTGTGATCCATCTCGTTTGTCATCACAGCACGAATATTGCCAATGAAGTGTGCCGTGCGATTTGAATACGTCATGGAATCAGTCCAGTAAATCTCAACGACAGACGGTTTCTCCAATGGCTTTCCATTGAAGCCTTTGTCGTTCACAAAACGAATACTTCCGGGACCATTGACCGAAGGATCACGTTCCTGCAAGTCGATGCGTGGTCCTTCGACTCGACGTGAAGCCAATCGGGCTTCAGCAGGATCGCCGAACAGACTGACATCGCTGCTTGTATTCAATCCCGATTTCGCCGAGAGCGCATTGCCTTTGGCGGAAAAACTATCGTCCTTTGTTGAGCCGGTGTGTTCGATTTCTACTTTGCCGAATAACCACACATCCTTCCATTCTGCACTCTGCTTCTGTTGAGCATTTTGAAGTAGATTGATGTTGGCTTTTGCAGTGTTACACGAGAAATTTGTTTCGCCCTGGTCATCCTGCGAGTCGCTGAGTAGCGACGACTGGCTGATTTGCTTTGTTTTGTCGGCCATCGCCACAGCAGGAGAATGTTGTTCTGTAAAAGTCACCGTAAGTTTTTCATTGATGTGTCCGGTGACGCGATTATGCGTCAAGAGGACATTGCCGGTCACAGTCAGTTCTTTGGGCGTGATGCGACTCAAATCCAGGCCGGATTTCTTTGATCCGTTGCTTGCGGCATTCACAATTCCGACAGGATCTTTGGCAGAGGTTCCTGTCATTTCGATCACGTCACCGCTGAGACTTATACCCGTGCCTGCGTCATCACTGGCCTCCGTGTCAGCGGCGTTTGACTGCGAAACAACCACGCTGCCTTTCAATGTGACTTTTTGCTCAGTGACTTGACGCATCACCAGTGACTCGGACCATTTCGCAAAAAATGTTCCGCCGCCTTCCGATCGTCTTTCAGCGGATGGCAAATCTGACGGCTCAAGTTGCCCCGGCCCGATGCACTGAATCGTATGGATCTTATTATCCTTACCATGTGCCACCAGTACATGTGAAGCGGTCAGCATGCTGGTACTCTGATAAATCTGCACTGGTTTCGGTCGGCCCGTGGCGGCGACCACGCTTCCGGAAAGTTCCATCACGCGTTCTGCGACGTAGTATTTCAATCGACTCATGATTGCCGTCACGTTCTGTTCGCGCGACGTGAAAATGACCTTTGAACCCTCCGCTTGAATGCTGGCGAGTTGCAATTTCGTGGAGCGTTTCTTAGGTTCTTCCGATTCAACCACGGCTGGCTGAAACTGCAGCGTCAGCTTAGAGCAAAACAGCCGATCAAGTCCGCCGGAAATCGTCGGCCGCTCGATGATGATCTGATTGTCTTTCTTCAGTTCGCGATCAGCAAATCCAAAGAATGTTGCTTCATGTGTTGGGATGAAGAATTCAAATCCGTTGGCCGCGCTGATTTTCAATTTGACGGCTTCAATGCCAGCGTCATCATCCTGAAACAGCAAATCACAATCAACTCGACCCAACAGCCGAATCCGTTGCACATCCGTGATCGCCATCAATCCTCTTTCGTCCTCCGGTCCCGACGAAAGCAAGTCAATTTCCGCACCGCTCTGTGCGATTCCGCTGTGTGGTCCCCACGAAAATTTCACCGGCTGACTGGTCGTGATTTTCAGTGCGTTGTCGGAGATAGAAAGCGTTCGGCCTTCGATACGAAGTCCATCTGGGCCCGTGATTCGAACGTCACCATGCAGTTGACCGCTGCTGATAGCTCCGAATTCGTTACTGTCGAGTTTAAACTTTGTGGTCGCATCCAACTGCGCTGAACGCGCTGTCAGTGTGTAGGGAGTTTCTGACTTGTCATCCTGCCATAACATGGCGATCGGATCGACCTTAATCGACCGATCGTCGTTGAACAGTTCGTGATTCTGAAAGTACATGAATCGCGAATTATCACCAAACCTGGCGTTTGCAGTCTTCACCCACGGATCTTCTTTGAACCACATCTCGGCTCGTTGCAGCAATGCAGGGGACGTTTCTTTATTGGGCGTCGATTCGACAACTTTCTGCTGCTTTTGTTCGACCGTTAACCACGGTGATGTCAGTTGGGAATACCCAACGTAAAACGCGACGAGCGCGATGGCGACCATCAGCGTTCGTGGGCCTCGAGGTATCGTGGAAAGTGACATGAAATCAATCCGTGCGGTTTGGATCGCAGGCGTTGTTGATGAAATGTAGTGAAGGTTTTTGGTCTTTTGATCGGCGATTGAATCTAAGCTGATCGCGACGTTGGACGCGATCCGGATTTTCTGAGAATGTTGCCGGTCGATTTTTCTGCGGCGTCCACCTTCTGCAGGACGTCGGTGATGTCAAGCATGCCGATAGGGTTTCGATTGTTGTCGATCACCGGCACTTCGCTCAGCTTTCGTTCGGACATCAGATGGATGGCTTCAGGCAATAGAACGTCCGGGCCGAGAGTGATTGGATTACGGGTCATGACCAGCCGTATTGGCTGGTCAAGCTGTTCGTCACGTCGGTTTTCAAACATGCGCGCGAGGTCGCTGTCGGTGAACAGTCCTGTTAATCGCCCTGTTTCGCTGGTCAAAATCACAGCACCCGTTCGTCGACCGGGATGACTGTGATAAATCATGACTTCACGGACGGTTTCGTTTTCGGATGCAATGCGCAGCTGCTTTCCCGAACGCATCACATCCTTCACGGGACATAGTTGACGACCCAGACTGCCCGCAGGATGAAACGCAGCGAAGTCTCTCGCGGTGAAACCTTTCGACTGACTTAGTACCAGTGCCAGCGCGTCACCAAGTGCAAGCATTGCGGTGGTGGAGCACGATGGTGCCAGTTGCAGTTCTCCCGCCTCCTGATGTTTCCCGATGCGGATCAGGATATCAGCTTGACGGGCGAGTGAGTTCTCGTCGTCTCGTGTCATTGCAATGATGGGAACATGCAGCGACTTCAACGCAGGAATGAGCGTAATGAGTTCTTCAGTTTCGCCACTGTTCGAGAGTACCAGTGCAATATCGTTGGAGCCGACGCATCCCAGATCTCCATGTCGAGCTTCAGCCGGATGCATGAAGTGCGCTCGCGTTCCAGTGCTGGCGAACGTGGCAACGATTTTCTGTCCGATTAGACCTGCTTTGCCAATTCCTGTGACGATGACAGAACCGGATACGCCTTGAATCGCTCGCACGGCCTGGCAGAGATTCGGGTCCAGATTGTCGGCCATGCGATTCAACGCATCCGCTTCCTGGCGAACGATGCGGCGTGCTTCTCGCAATTGTTCAACGTCGCCAGACGAAATCACGGCGCGATAAGATTGAGCGGCACTCATTGTGTCGTCCCTGACTGAAGAGTTTTGCGCGGCAAATCCGTCTGCCGTTTTTCTGCGAAAATCGCTGGTGGGAGTGTACCGGCAGCTGCGATCGGGCGTCAATTGCGAGGTTATCACGCTTCGGCGAGTGGGGGATGTAAATCCCCTGATTTGTAGCAAAACACGAGAAATCATGGGACCTACGTGCCCCGCTTGCCGGCAAAAATTTCAGAACTCCACACCGTTGGCGACTATGGAGACGCTCAGGCAGGCTTTTCCGAGAGGGCGTTTCGCAGTTCACACGTACCTGCAGCCACCTCCGTGCCGTCGCGATATTGTCGCAGCAGCTGACGAGATTGGTCGGCCAGCATTCGGCGGACTTCGCGACGTTCGCCTTTGATCCGAGCAATTTTCATCTCGTCGTAGAGTGTCGTCTGGTGCCTCATCCATGCGATGACAGCTGCCTCCGCACGGCGTTCGACGGGTATCTGTTGAGTCCTCGCGACTGTCCCACTGCCGACTGGTGTTGCATGTGCCGCAACGGCCTCAGCCAATTGCTCGGCAAGCGAACGATGAACTGGAGCGAACGCCAGAAACTGAAACACAGCGTCGCGAAACGTATCGACATATTCCGTTTGAGTTTTCTCTCGCCTCTTCGCACTGGATGCCTGGCGCTTGGAATATGCGTCGGTTGATCGTTCTTCCGTCAGCTGATTAATTGCCGCCGCAATATTCGCGCTCGGTGCCCAGATTCCTCGCGAGAAG
>JAYVNW010000302.1:0-2889 GCA_043758225.1 Candidatus Kuenenia sp.
GAACCCGGAATTTACCTGCCTGAATTTGGTGTTCGCAGTGAAATCGACGTCTATATCCATATGGACGGCCGCGTTGAGGTGACTGGCGGACCGATTCAGGCCGCGATTGCCGCGATTCTCGCAGAATACTAATTCGGCGATTTTTGCCAGTAGAAACCCGTGTTGTTGCATTTCCGCTGGACTGCTAAATTAACGCTGGAAGTCAAAGAAATTGCAGCGTCAGGTTCGCACATCGAATGCGCGAAATCCTGTTTTCACCGCAGATGGTGGGATTTGATTCAATGGAAATTCGCAAGTCAGATTTTGAAGAAATGGTGTTGCAATCGGACCGTCCCGTGTTGGTTCATTTTTGGGCTGCCTGGGATCAATCCAGCCGGATGATGCAGTCAGTTGTAGATCGATTGGCAACAATTGTGGAAGACTGGGCGGATGTCTATTTCGTGAACGTTGACCGCAGTTTATCGCTAGCTATGGAATACGAAGTGAGCGGCGTGCCGACGTTTGTTGCCTTTGCAAATGGCAAGGCAATTGGTCGAAAAGCCGGTGCGATGACCGAAGATCAGATCATCCTGCTTCTGAAAACAGCGAAGCAAGCCATGTCTCAGAGTTGTCCATCGGAGATTGATGATGACGAAGGGCAGGTTGAGCGAGCGGCCTGACTTTGAATTTAACATCAATGATTCGATTTCAAATCTGTGCGTAGCTAGTTACCAAATGCTTCCTTTCAAAGCAAAATCAATCTTCTCTGATGCGTTCGGCACGATTATCGTGCGGATGTTTGGCATCGTGTTGATGTTTGGATCCACGACCGTGGTCGCTCTCATTTTGGGTCCAGCGGAGTATGGAGCCTACAGCGCTGCACTGGCCATGGCCCTGTTGCTTGCAGCACTTGCGCCCGTGGGGTCCGATCGAATTCTGACCAGAAATCTGTCGACAACAAAAACCAGTGAAGAATCAGGCCGCGAGACTGCTCTTGCGCACCTCTGTACTGTCATCACCTTAATTGCGTTGGCAGGTGCATTGCTGGTGTTGTGGTGGATCTTAAGCAATGGGCTTAACAATTCTCAATTGGCTCGAACAGTACTGTTGGCAGCAATCATGCTGATTCCTCTGACAGCTGTCTTTTTGCGGCAATGGATCGCGATACCGCTGATTGGAAGTCGTCGAGCTGTTATTCCGGAACAGACCGTCCTGCCTTTTGTGTTCACTGCCAGTATGCTTTTGATCGCGAGTACCGGCTGGAAATCGAGTGCTGAGACTGCTGCGGTGACATATGCAGTCGTCATGGCAATTGTCTGGATTGGATCATTGCGGACGAGGGCTATTTTACAAACCTATCGTTCGGCATTGAATGCCGTTTCAGGGATCAGTCGATTAGACATTCGTCGGCAATTCCTTGAAGGTCTGCCGTTTGTGAGTGTGAGTATCGGCAGTATTCTGACACAAACCTGCATGCCTCTGGTAATAGCCACAACATGTGGACTGGAAGCAACAGCCTATTTTTCTCTGGCATTTCCTTACGCTGCATTAGCAACGATTCCTCTAGGTGCGTTCAATCTCACCATGATTTCCAGCTGCGCCAGGTATTATCGACTTGGCGAGTTTGCGGAAGCTAATCATGCCGTTCGCAGCGCCGCGACGGTGACGTTTTTGCTGTCGGCAGGAATCGGCGTCGCAGTCTGGATTGCCTCGCCGCTCCTGTCGATCATGCTGGGCGTCGAATACCAGATCGTATCCCGACTGCTGCCTGCACTCCTTTTGGGCATGATTGTTGACTGCATGACCGGCCCCACAATTCCCGTCATGCAGACGATGAAGATGGAGAAAACCTATTCTCAGGCTTTATTTGTATTCATTCCAATTCAGTGGTGCATGGTTTACGGGTTCGGTCAAGTCGCCGGAATTGAAGGCACCGCATTGGCTTACCTGTCATCGCGCTGTCTGTGGAACGTGATTGTTGTTACGACGATTTATGAGCGACGTGGACTTGTGATGCTTCCCTATCTCGGCGTTCAAAAATCACTCCGCGAGTTTTCACCGAGCCTCGAACTGGAGTCAGCTCGCCATCGACCAACGCAGAGCCATTGGACGAGTGCTTCTCTCGGGGAGAACTCTGTTTTACCTGCTCGCGCAGCGTAGTGAGTGGAATTCAAAGGATGCCAATTGAAGGCAATTTTCAACCAAACGAATTTCAGTAGATTTTCAGTGACTGTTCGAACAATTTATGGCAAGGGCAAAGTTGGATTCCTCTTTGCGTCTTTCCCGGATTGGAACACCAATTCACTTATTTGACTCTTGTCAACGATTTTTTATGTCAACCACAGTCGCCGCAATCATCGCTACGTTGATCACCACCGGGATGACTTCCGCCGTGTCGCATGACCTCACAATTTTAGGTGGAACCGTGCTCGCGATAATCTTTGCCGCCTCAATCGTCGTTCGCAAAGATGCCAAAGTGTATCCAGTGTTTCTGATTGGTACGATTCTAATGGTCATCATTGCACTGGTCTCTTCGGAAGTCAACACGTCCGAGTTTTCGAGCACGATTCATGTTTTGTCCATGTACGTGGCACTTGTCGGCCTCGCCTTTTCTTCCCCGGATCTTTCGAGATTCTGTCAGCAGCTGATGATGGGGACGAACCTGCTCTTGACCGTCTGGATTTTATATCAGGGACAACAGGTTGAACCATTGAAGGCGTGGCAAATCTCAAATCCTGCAGGTGGATCTAACGAGATGGCCGCGCAGCTGAATATGACACTGCCATTGATTCTTTCTCGCATTCACACGTCCACGGGGCTGAAAAAAATTGTGTACTTAGTCGTGATTTGTCTTAATTGCTTTTCAGTTCTACTCGTCATGTCGCGAAATGGAATTGCAGCAATGCTCAT
>JAYVNW010000303.1:0-6881 GCA_043758225.1 Candidatus Kuenenia sp.
AGCGGATGTGAATCGTGAATCATCGCGATTTGAGACGGCCAGCCCGAACGCAGGATCAATACGACAACCGAACGACCCTGCAATTGGTAATCATCGTCACTGGAAAATGCATCAGGCTTCACATCCGCCAGAGCCGTATCGACATAAGGCAACCAACGTTCCGAAGGTTTATGCCGTGGCAATCGAAACCCAACAAGACCCGGTTGTGAATTCAACAACACCAGCAGCGTGTCACCAACTATGGGCTCACCGCGTTCATCGACTTCATCAATCGATTCACCATTCAGTCGCATTCCCAACGCGCGAAGTTCACCACTATGCCAAAGGTGGTCGGCAATTTCCTCACCGTCCCGAGTCAGCCACGCGACGTCTTTGATTCCCGCACCACGAATGCGACGTCCCTGAAAGAAGTTTCTGCGTTTGAGCACCGGCTGCGTGTGCCATAACGAAGTCATTTGCGTTGCGAACTGCAGAAACTGCTTTTGCTCTTCGCTCAAATCCCAGTTGATCCAGCTGATCACGTTATCCTGGCAATATGGATTGTTGTTGCCCTGTTGCGTCTGCTCGACTTCATCACCGCTGCGAATCATGGGCACACCCTGTGACAACAGCAGCGTTGCGAGCAGATTCTTACGTTGCTTCAGACGCAGGCTTTGAATTTCCAAATCTGGTGCTTCACCTTCAACGCCGCAATTCCAGTTGTTGTTGTGATTGTCACCGTCGCGGTTTTCTTCCAGGTTGGCAAGATTGAGCTTGTGGTGATAGGTGACGAGATCCCGCAGACAAAATCCATCGTGAGCTGTGACAAAGTTGATACTGGCGTAGGGCTTGCGTCCGTTGTGCTGATAAAGATCGCTGCTGCCGGTGAGCCGCGTCGCAACTTCCGAGATCAGCCCGCCGTCACCCGCCCAGAAGCGGCGAATCGTATCGCGATAGCGTCCGTTCCATTCGGACCACAGATGCGGAAAGTTGCCCACCTGATATCCGCCACTTCCTAAATCCCACGGCTCAGCAATCAGCTTCACCTCGGAAAGCACGGGATCCTGCATAATGATATCAAAGAACGCGCTCAGCTTATCGACGTCATGCAATTCACGAGCCAGTGCGCTGGCGAGATCGAAACGAAAACCATCGACGTGCATTTCCTGCACCCAGTATCGCAGACTGTCCATGATCAACTGCAGCACGCGCGGCGTTTGCATGTTGAGCGTATTGCCGCAGCCTGTGAAGTCCTGATAGTACCGACGATTGTTGGGCATCAGCCTGTAATAAGCGGCATTATCAATCCCACGCAGCGAAAGTGTTGGCCCGCGCTCGTTGCCCTCACCTGTGTGGTTATAAACGACATCCAGAATGATTTCGATGCCTGCTGCATGCAATTGCTTGATCATGCTCTTGAATTCGTCGATGGCATCGTTGGGCTGAAGAGCAGAGGAATAGCGAGACTCTGGTGCAAAAAACGAGAGCGTATTGTAACCCCAGTAATTACTCAGGCCGTGAGAGACCAGATGGCGATCGTCAACGTGATAGTGCACCGGCATCAATTCAACAGCGGTGACACCCAGTGTTTTCAGATGATCAATCGCAGCGTGAGATGCTAAACCGGCGTATGTGCCTCGCAGAGGTTCCGGGATCAATGGATTCAGTTTTGTGAATCCTTTGACGTGCATTTCGTAGATCAAAGTCTTATGCCACGGAGTGCGTGGATGTGCATCGTCGCCCCATTGGAATTGAGAATCCGTCACAATCCCCAGCGGCGCGCACCATGCGTTGTCGCGTGTATCAATCTGCAGATCTTCGTTGGGATTTCCAATCTCGTGACCAAACATGGCATCAGACCAGCCGATTCCGCGGCCGATCGCTCGAGCATAAGGGTCCAGTACGACCTTATGCGGGTTGAATCGATGACCGGCAAAGGGTTCAAAGACACCGTGGACTCGATATCCATAAAGTTGGCCGGGCCTGACATCCGGCAAATAGATGTGCCAGACTTGATCCGTATGTTCTTTCACTTGAATCCGGTGAGCTTCCTTTAGGTCTTCCGGCTTATCGAACAGGCATAGATCTACGCCTGTGGCATGTTCCGAAAACAAGGCAAAGTTAACGCCATTTCCATCCCATGTTGCTCCTAGTGGATTTGGGCGCCCCGGCCAGACTCGCAGTTTCATCGATCGATTCGCTTTAACTAACGTCAGGTTTTTAATGTGAAAGAAGTATGTCGAAATTCCAGTCGCTTGGACACCTTCGGCAATATGCAGTGTTCGAGGCTATTGATTTTGCGCAACACTGTACATATGATCAAATTTAAGGAAACGCAAGTGGAACGTACTTTCCGGCTGTGCTGACTTTAACGATCGCCAGGGATTGGCAGTGGACGATTGCGGCCAGGAATCCCAGTCCGTGAGCAGGTACGACTTACATTTGCGCCGATATGACTTTGCAGATGAAGCGGATTCCATGCGCGATGTTCCCATGCTCTCGGGGAGTGTTTGGGGAAATGGGGAGACAGAGCCGACTTTGTGTTTGACTCTGTTTTTGTCAAACAGTCAGATACTCACAATACAGGTGGTGCTTTTAAAAAAGGGGTCAGGAACCAATAGCAAAATTGCCCAGAGGGTGCTCCGCACTATTGGTTCCTGACACCTTTTTTAAATTTTTTAAATGACCCCTTTTTTAAAGCCTCTTTCCGGCGAAATTGGTTTTGAGCGCTTTCCGTAAATCGTTTAGCACAAGTGGACTTCATGAAAAGCCTCGTATTCAAAGTTGCATCCGTCTTCATTGCGGTCGTTGCCGTAATGCTGATGGGTGCTGCATTGTCGGTTTATTTCGTGCATCCGGACGCATCGTCTGAGATGAGTACCCCTGCAATGCAGAATTACTCATTTGAACAGACGACGGGCGAAAACCCGACGGTGACGGTCAAGCGACGATTTTCAACCGATCCTGTTGGCAAACCGGATCAACGAGACCCGGTAGGATCATTCAAAACGACTTACGAAGCTCTCACGAAAGCTCATGAAGATCTTGCTTCCCAAATGACCAAGCAGAAGAACGACAAAGTCGCTGCAAAAACAATTGTGGACAACGAATCAACACTGTTCGAAGCATCACAGGCTCAGGACGTTGAGGCGATTGCCAACCGCGTTGCAATGCTAAGAGTAACTTCTGATCAAATTCAAACTGCAGTTCAGGTAAAATCTGATGAGGCTCAGGCGATTTCGGTGAAGACACTGGAAGTTCGCGAAGAAACCGCAGCTCGCCGCCGTGACGTATTGCGACTTCGCCATGAACTCGAAGAAGCTCGCACAGACCTGTTTCGTCTCAACGAAATTCTGCGCCACGACACGGACCAGTTGTTGCGTCTTGAACTGGAAAATCAGGCAATTGAAAAGCGTCTGCAACAGCTGCAGAAACAGTCAGAAGTGTATTAAAAGTCCACGGGTTGCCGGGACGATTCCCACCGGCGGACTGAATCATCGATTCGAGTTTCCTTGAGTTTTATGTTTGAACATTTCACCTGAGCGGGTTCTCATGATGAACCTGAGAGGCGTCGGAGCAGCACGATGAACAATATCGTCAGCAAAATCCTGATCGTTGCCAATCTGGTATTCAGCCTGTGCTTTATGTGCTTCGCTGGCGCTGTCTATTCTTTTCAGGCGGGCTGGGTACAAAAGCACGAAAAGGCAGCTGTGCAGTTGGCGAGCACCAAATCTCAGCTTGATGACGCAATAAAGCAAAAGGACGATCAGAAGTCAAAGTTTGACAAAGACTTGCTGGACGAACAGATGCGGGCGAACAACGCTGAAGCCAAAGTCAATGGCTTGCAACAGAATCTGAAACAGTCGATTGGAAACCAGACCAACGCGGAAAAAGAACGCGATAAGCATCTGGCTGATTTGCTGGTTGCCCAGAAGGAAGCTCAGGCCCGTGTTACAGAAACCAACGATGCCCGTGCCGAAATCAAGCGACTGCGAGATCAGAACAACGACGCTATTGCCATCCGTCGAGGACTTGAAGACAAGAACCTTCAGATGGAGGGTCAGCTCGCCGAAGCATCAAGTCGCGAATCTCAATTCCTGAAGGAAATTACTCGACTGAATGACTTGCTGCGACTGAACAAGATCGATCCTCGCGATCCAGTGATCGGTCCGGTTCCAAGAGTTGTCCAGAAGGTTGATGGCAAGGTTGAAGAGTCACGCAAGAACGCTTCACGAACCCAGGAACACGTACTGATCTCTGTCGGTAGCGACGACGGAGTGTTCAAGGGAATGCAGATGACTGTCTACCGCACGACCGATGATGGTAAAGCGAACTTCCTGGCAACAATTCAGATTACGGACTTTTATCCAGACAAGGCAGTTGGCCTGGTCGTTGAAGAAACTCGAAACGGCACGATAGGGCGAGGCGACTATGTCACAACAAAGTTCTGATCCAACGATTTATGACGGCCTGATGTTCGTATCGCTCGGTGCAGTCATTGTGGGAATCGTATTCCTCATCATGGCTCTGGACGGCTACGGCTGGTCCAACGGCGGCTAACGTTTCGCGAAACCGCAGGACAAACTTGTAGGACGGGACTTAAGTCCCGTCGAGCTGTTAGTGTCTGGACGGGTCTGGAGACCCGTCCTACGGTATGCGCCCAAACGACTTATTTGGCGCGATGCTGGCGTTTGCGTTCGTTTTCTTTCAGCAGCACTTTACGCAGACGGATTATCTGCGGAGTCACTTCGACGTACTCGTCCCATTCGATGTATTCCAAAGCCGACTCAAGCGTCAGTTCTCGTTTTGGACGCAGCACAACAGCTTCTTCAGCACCGGTTGACCGGTTGTTGGTAAGTTTCTTTTCGCGAATCGGATTGACGACCATGTCGTTGTCGCGAGCGTTTTCGCCAACAATCATGCCTTCGTAAACGTCTTCGCCGCCGTGACAAAACAATTCGGCTCGTTCCTGAAGCTTCCACAAGCCATAAGTCACAGTCTTGCCACTGTCCTGCGAAATCAATACGCCGTTTTGCCGATGCGGAATTTCGCCTTCGATAGCACGATAGTCTTCAAATCGATGATGCATGATCGCTTCACCGCGTGTTGCGTTGAGCATCTTTGTTCGCATACCGATGAGACCACGGGCTGGAATGCTGAATTCCAGATGCGTCATGCCGGTTGCAGTCGTGGTCATGGTCTTGGCCTGACCTCGACGAGCCCCAACCAATTCCATGACTGGTCCGATGTCTGCACTTGGCACGTCGACTTCAAGTAATTCGTATGGTTCGCACTTTTTGCCGTTGATTTCGCGAACGATGACTTCCGGTTTGCCGACGGAAAGCTCAAAGCCTTCGCGACGCATTGTTTCGATGAGTACCGCCAGATGCAGTACACCGCGGCCAGAAACCATAAACGATTCTTTGTCTTCCGTCTCTTCAACTCGCAGAGCCACGTTCGATTGCAGTTCGCGATACAACCGGTCACGTAGATTTCGGCTGGTCACGTACTTGCCGTGCTGTCCGGCCAGTGGTGAACTGTTAATCGTAAACTTCATTGACAGTGTCGGCTCGTCAACAGCAATTCGTTCCAAAGCAACGGGATTCAGCGGGTCGGCGATTGTGTCGCCAATTTCCGGGTCTGGAAGACCGATCACAGCCACAATGTCACCGGCACAGGCTTCTTCGGCATCGGATCGCCCTAGATTGTCATACAGTTGAACCTGATCAACCTTGGAAAGAGATTTTGAGCCATCCGCACGCATCAGCGCAATCTGCTGGCCAGTGCGAATTCGCCCTGCTGAAATGCGACCTGTCGCAACTCGCCCGACATAGCGTGACCATTCCAGCGAAGTAACCATCAACTGCAATGGTTCGTCCGGACGCACGATCGGACCTGGGATTTTCTCGATCACAAGCTCCAGCAAAGGACGCACATCTCCGCCTTTTTGATTCGGATCATGTGTTGCATACCCTTCGCGGGCGCTCGTGAAAATGTAGGGAAAGTCGAGCGTCTTATCGTCTGCACCAAGCTCCACAAGCAGGTCAAAGGTCTGCGACACAACTTCGTCAGGCCGACAGTCAGCTCGGTCGATCTTGTTGATCACCACCATCAGCGACAGCCCGCACTCCAAAGCTTTCTGAAGCACAAATCGTGTTTGCGGTCGAGGCCCTTCGAAAGCGTCAACAACCAACAGGGCCCCGTCAGCCATTTTCAGCACCCGCTCAACTTCTCCGCCGAAGTCAGCGTGTCCAGGCGTATCGATAATGTTGATGCGAACATCGTTCCACATCATGGCGATGTTCTTGGCAAGAATTGTGATACCGCGTTCGCGTTCCAGATCGTTTGAATCCAGAATGCAGGTGCCCATTTTCTGGTTTTCGCGAAACATGCCGCTTTGGCGAATGAGGCAATCGACGAGTGATGTCTTGCCATGGTCAACGTGTGCAATGATGGCGATATTGCGAATGTCGGTTCGACGAAGAACACCCTGATCATCGACCACGGGAAGAGAAACAACGCTAGCCATGAAAAACACCCTGGGAGCTCGATTGCGTGCAACAGTTATGACCACGGAGCGTGTCGAAGTTGGACGCGGCTGGAATCCGTGAAAAAAGGCAACCGAGAAGCGGCGGAATGATACCCAGACGGCCCTCTCTGACGAAGACGTCATTCAGATATTCACAGTAAATTCTTCGTTACTGGAGCTTCAGAAGGCAAAAAACACTGCGTTTTCAGGGCGTCAAAAAAAGACGGAGTTATTTGTTCACGGTTTCCGCGAGCCTGTTTGCCATGTTTACCGCTCCTGCCACAGCGTTCTCAACCACCGCAGCTTCGGCGATCTGCAGGCCAGCAGCTTCAATTTCGGCGATCACCTCCTGCCGAAACGCAGGATTCTGAAT
>JAYVNW010000304.1:0-5116 GCA_043758225.1 Candidatus Kuenenia sp.
GGATGCGGCAGCCCAACAGACCGATGGATACCAGCCCAGCGAGGCGTTGATGCTCAGTGACCATGCTCGTTGCGACTCCATTCCCGGCCTTGAAATTGAAGCCGATGACGTCCGCTGTACACACGGGGCGACAACAGGCCGAGTCGATCAGGACCAGATCTTCTACTGCATGAGTCGCGGAATCCGTCGCCACGAGGCCATGCACATGATCGTAGAAGGCTTTTTCCAGCAGGTCTACGATCGTATCCCTGTCGAAGTGGTCCGCGAAACCCTGAGCCGCACGGTTCAGGGCAAACTGGGGATAGAAACTGTCGCGATTTAGTCGCAGGCTGGACCAATCGCAGTTCGGTTCCTGCAATTCTCGTAACGGCGTATTCATTTGACATGCATAACATTTCGTCGCCAACAGCCAATCCGAGGATTCGGTAATCGCCGCGCGTAGAAACAGGCATCCGTCGAGACTACAATTGGGCTGATTAAGTGTGGGGTTTTATAGTCACTCCACTGTCTTCCGCTTTTGCGAGGCGATTGAATTCATGTCGACGTCGAATGTCCTGGCATCTCAAGACCATCCGATCAGTGCTGTTCCGGACGAACGTGGTCGCTTTGGCGAATTTGGCCGTCGCTACGTTCCTGAAACGCTGATGTACGCATTGGACCAGCTGACCGCCGCATACGAAGATGCCAAGCAGGATCCAGCATTCGGCCGACAGCTGCGGGATTTATTAAAGCACTTCGTCGGACGCCCAAATCCGCTCTATTTTGCTGAACGACTGACGGAAAAATGCAACGGCGCGAAGATCTACTTCAAACGCGAAGACCTCAATCACACCGGTGCGCACAAAATCAACAACACCATGGGCCAGGTCCTCCTGACTCAGCGAATGGGCAAGACACGCGTCATCGCGGAAACGGGTGCAGGACAACATGGCGTTGCTACTGCCACCGCCTGTGCCAGATTCGGACTACCCTGCGTTGTCTACATGGGCGAAGAAGATGTACGCCGTCAAAAGCTCAACGTCTTTATCATGCGAACAATGGGTGCCGAAGTGCGACCGGTGACGACAGGCTCACGCACGCTGCGAGATGCCATCAATGAAGCCATGCGCGACTGGATGGCGTCCGTTCGGGATACGCATTACATCATCGGCAGCGTTGTCGGACCACATCCTTTTCCAATGATAGTCCGGGATTTTCAGGCAATCATCGGCCGCGAAACTCGCGAACAATGCCTTGACCAGGTCGGACGACTTCCGGACGAAGTCGTGGCCTGCGTTGGCGGCGGCTCCAATTCCGCTGGCATGTTCTATCCCTTCGTGGATGACGCGGGCGTCGCATTGACTGGTGTCGAAGCCGGTGGTCGCGGATCAAAGCCTGGCGATCATGCCAGCACGTTGACATACGGCAAACCCGGAATTCTACATGGCAGTTATAGCTATGTCCTGCAGGATGGCGATGGGCAAACATCAGACGTGCATTCAATTTCCGCAGGCCTGGATTATCCAGGAGTTGGCCCGGAACACAGCTACTGGAAAGAAACGGGCCGCGTCGAATATGTCAACATCCTGGACGACGACGCTTTAAGTGCATTCAGCACCATGGCGAAGACCGAAGGCATTTTACCAGCGATTGAAACGTCTCATGCAATTGCCTACGCGATGAAGTCTGCAGCCAAACGCTGCTCAAATGATGTCATTGTCGTGTGCTTGTCCGGCCGTGGCGACAAAGATGTAAACGAAGTTGCTCGCCTGACGGGCCAGGAAATGTAAAGTTGCGTAGCTTTCAAGGCTGACATATCATCATGGGCGGAAAGGAACCAAAGCCTCGCACGCGCCGCCCGATGACGCCAGCCACAAAGGCGATGTTCATCTTCGTCGTGCTGATGGTGTTAAGGCTGGCGGTTTTCCGTCCGGAACTCGCCAGCGACGGCAAGCCTCGCACAACTGTTCTTGTGACTCACGTCATCGACGGCGACACGTTTGACCTGGACGATGGCACTCGAGTCCGCATGCTTGGAATCGATGCACCAGAAGCCGGGTTCGGCGACAAAACGCCGCAACCATTTTCTGCCGAAGCGACGGAATGGTTGAAAGACCGCATCGAAGGCCACGAAGTCGCACTGCGGATCGACTATCCCAAAACAGACCGCTACGGTCGCACTCTTGCCTGGGTCTTTGAACCGGACGGAATTATGGTCAATGAACTCATGCTGCGGGAAGGCCGCGTGAAGCTGCTCGCCGATTTTGGCTTGCCTGCTGACCTTGAACCAAATCTTCGGAGAGCCGAAGCTGAGGCCCGCATTCGGAAGGTCGGCATCTGGGCTCGGAAAAATCGAAAGTAGAACCAGAAGAAGCCCGGCGTGTCTATCACGCCGGGTATCAATAGGTTTCAGTTTTTTCGCAGGACGGGCGTCCAGACTGTCCTGACCTATTTATCTTTCACAACCTCAGGACGGGACCGGAGTCCCATCTACTTTCTAAAATCCGATTCTGCGCTACCGCTCAAAACTCATGCAGGCTGCATAGCACCGATGACTTCCCGCAGACGGCCACGAGCTGTGTGCAGTCGTCGCTTGATCGTTCCGATCGGGCTTTCAAACTGTTCGCTCATTTCCTTCAGCGAAGAGCCTTCAAAGTAGAAGGCCCACAATGTTTCTCGGTCCATATGGCCGAGCTGGTTCAAACCCTCGCGAACCTGTTCGATATTTTCCTGTCGAATCATTGCAGAAAACGGAGTGTCCTCCGTCTCTTGAACTCCATCGAAGCACTCCGGTTCAAAGCAGGTTTCGTTCGGTCGTCGAACAGCTCGGTTGATAGACAAACGAACGGCGATCTGGCACAACCAGCCACCAAATCGTTCGGCTTCCTGCAACTGAGGCAGCTTACGGAAGGCACGCAGAAAAACTTCCTGCACGACTTCATCAGCTTCCGCAGTATTTCGCAATCGCTGCATCACGATTCCGTAGATCCGTGACTGGAAGAGAACGACGAGATCGCTGAATGCGTCCCGGTCGCCGGTCTGAGCTTGCAATACAAGTGGTGTCAAAGAATCAGTGATCATTAGAGTCAGACTCCAGTCTGAAAATCACGTCGTGACATTCAAGGGAGTTCGCCAATGGCGAAAATCGAATGTCGCGTGAAAAAGCTTCGCAGGAACAGCCGTGAGTCATAAGGTGTAAACGCCAGAAAACGGCGAAGACCTCGGAAACTCACACAAAGAACATGGAAGGCACACCGTGTGCGATCCATTTCGAGCGGTTCAAGCGGAAGAAGTTTGAATTTCGTCCTGATCAGGACGGGAGCGTTTTGCCCCTTAACTTCTGCCGCTGATACCGGTCAGACAACCTTGGCCTTGATAGGCCCGCTCCGGGTTACCGAGTAAACTCGATAGGGAGCGACTGAGCGAACTTAGACAGCGTTTGGAGATTCTTCCGAAACACTGTTTCGAGTCGCTCGCCGGATGTCCGTGCATCGAACGCCAACGCATATCGCGCATTGGGCCCACTGGCATCGGTACCACTGCAAATATCGCGGGGGAAGCAGAACGGACGAACAGCGCGGCAATGACATTGGCCATAATAGCCTTTGTTGATGCGACGATGGCGTTGATCGTTGTGTTCAGCAGCATTGTTCTGCCCCCAAAAATTGTCCCGCGCCCTTTGCCGATCACTGCCACTTAATAAAAAAGCAGCGCTAAGGGTGAAACTGGCTCTGGTTTTGCGGTCCGTGTGAATCGTCGCACGGTGGCGACGCAAATGCGTCAGCAACAACTATTGTTGCCGACAAAATAACTCTTCCGATCCGATAGTGTAGGCGATTTTGAATGTTTTCAAGATATTCCAGCACCGCCTGCCGGATCTTCCGTTGTGGTTAAGACGCAAAATTTTAAAAATTGGTTCGCCGAAACTTTCAAGGTTCGGAGAAAATCTATCGGAAACAGCAGAAATCCGGATTTCTGAGAATTTTGGTGTCCGTCATTTGGAAGTCGAGCGACTAAAAATTGCGTGAATTCGCCAATACGGATCCTAACAGTGAACCTTAACAATCAAAAGGCTGTCAGTTCCTGCGAAATGCCTTCGAGATACTTGGCAGCACGGCTGCATCGCGATAAAATGCTGGGACGGCTCCTATAGCTCAGTTGGTAGAGCAACTGACTCTTAATCCGTAGGTCGAAGGTTCGAGTCCTTCTGGGAGCACTGAACGCCACCCCTTAAGCCACTGCTTGGGGTGGCGTTTTTCATTGGTTTCGCGGGAGAAACAGGGGTTTCCGAGTCGTTTCGCCCCTTCGCTGTGTCCCGTTTTGTCCGGCCCTGTCCGGTCTTGTTTTGCACCACTTCGGGGACATTTGCACCACCGGGCGCACCACCACCGATGGCCTGTTCAAAGTGTCCGTCGGTAACTCGCAAATAATGGCGGCTGGCAACGGCGGGTGAATTCCCGAGCCATGCACAAACTACGTGGGTTGGGAAAGAGTTCTCCAATTCCGTCTGGCGAGTCGCCCGGCAGTTTCGCCACAAGTTTGGCCACGGCTCGAAACCGGCCCTGCGAATGATCCGGCAGAACTGTGTTCCAAGATTGCCAGAATCGGGCCGGTGGGTTTCCACAACGTGGCGGTTCCCGTCAATTCGGCCCGTCCCGTTGGACGATGCCAGAAAGGCTTCCTCAAAGTAGGGACGCAATTCCGGGAAGATCGGACACACCCGGAAACCTTTCCCGGCAAAGTGTTCCGTCTTGGGGCTCCGAATCGTGAACCTACCGCGTTCAAAGTCCACTGCCGACCATTTCAACGTAAAGATCTCAGATGGAACCCGCAGCCCTCCGTATCTCCCCAGAGCGATAATCAAACGCCACTCGGCATCCGGAGCCACTGCCAGAATGGAAGTGGTCATTTCCGGCGTCACTGTGAAGTCACCCGATTCGTCATGTGTGACATTGCACCGCAAGTCGGAGAACGGATTTACTTCAATCAGCTTTTTACGTGCCGCACGTTTCAGAAACAGCTTTGCCACCGCAGCCATCTTGCGGCTGGTGTTCTCATTCAGTTTTGAACGAAGAAACAACGCCCATTCATCGGCATCGCCAGGGGTGATGGAAGCTAACAACCGTTCTTCCCCAAA
>JAYVNW010000305.1:0-2393 GCA_043758225.1 Candidatus Kuenenia sp.
TAGTGGGAAAGATAACGCCAGATGCCGTTTTCCCGATCGATATTATCGAACGAGTTATACCGGTCGAACTGCTCGGCTGCCTGTTTTGGGTGATTCGCAAAGAACATCGCGATCCCGAGTCGCCAGTGAGACGCATCGAGCGCCGGCTTCAGTTTCACCATTTGCAGATAATCAGACTCTGCCTTTTCAAATTCACCCAAAAACATATTCAGGTCACCGCGTGCAGAATACTGTTCAACAGCGTCCCTAGCCGCTGCATCAATGCTGCCTTTCTCATGAAGCTGTTTGGTGAGCGACTCCATCAACTGCGAATTCAGCACTTCAACCCGCCGCACATCCGAGTCATTTGAAGCGGCGTTCTTCGTCTTTTCATCACTAAAACACAACGCTTGCTTCAAATTGAACATCAGCACGACCGTTAAGAAAAACCATTTGGCCGTTGAATGTAAATTGAATATCATTTTTAAGTTTCCGATGAAGAAAGGGCGTAGCCGAGCGGCATCAGTCAATAACGCTTCGCCTGCGTCGCCAGACAGTTCGAATTCTTGTTCACCCACCGCCTGGCGTGAGTGGTTACCGGTGAGTTTGAAGCTGCCAGTCGCCTGTGTTGACGATGCAAATCATAGCCGAAACTTTTAGAGCAGGCACTTGAGACTTCAAACTGTAGTTTTCTGCCGGGATGCAACGCACGCCTGAATATCCCGCGTCCTGCCACACTGCCCAGATATCCGCTTTCACCGCAACTCAGATTGACATCGGTGATAAGTCACGGATAAAAGCACTCATGCTGAATGCAGGGCCGCAGGAATCGGCCCGATCTTCTGAGATATTCGATGGAGCGATTCGATGCGCCGTGTCTTGCTGACTTTTGGATCTCTACTGCTGGCCGCTGGGTGTGGCTCGGAAAACAAAGTCCCTGAAACCGGGGCAGCCGGCATTCCGCTTTCGATCTCAGGGAATCAGACTCCAGGCAGCGTCGGCGCAAATACTGCAAATAAAAAAACGATTTCACAATATTCTGACTCTGTGCGTCAGCTTTTACAAAAAGCCAACGCTGGTGTGGTTGCAGGCAACCATCCAATAGCGATTGAAGCGATGAGTCAGGCCATTAGTCTGGCTCCGGAAGACGCCAGCCTGTTTCGCATGCGAGCCGACGTCTATGTCTTGCACGGTGAAAACGCCAATGCTCGCGTCGATTTCAGTACGGCCATTCGCCTCGCACCGGACAATGCAGATTACTACAATTATCGCGGCTATTTTCTGATGTCACAACGGCTGACGAAAGAAGCAGTCATCGACTTCGAAAAAGCCATTCAGCTGAATCCGGCGCATACCGCCGCTCTCAACAATCGCGGCCTGATCCGCCTCACTAATGAGGACTACAAAGCTGCAGAGGCCGATTTTTCAAAAGCGATCGATGGAGATCGTAAGTTCGCCGACGCATGGAACAATCGTGGCTTTACTCGCTTTAAGCTCAATCAATTCGACCCGGCCTTGTCGGACCTGCAACACGCACTGAGTATTCAGGAAACCTACGTCACGGCATGGAACAACAGCGGTCTGATCTACATGCAGCAGAACAAATACGAAGATGCCTTAAAGGCTTTCGCCCGTGCTTCGGAACTTGAACCAATGGACCTGCGATGGTTGAATCATCATCGTGCCGCGTTGCTGAAGTTAAACCGCTTTGAGAACGCTCAGCAGGACGCAAAGAAGCTGGTGTGGATTGAGGAACTGAATCTGCTTTCTCAACAGGCCGCGCGCAACGCCCGCAATCCTGCGGCATGGATTGTTCGCGGAAAACATTTAATGAACGGCAGTCAGTATGGTGCTGCTGTTCAGGATTTTACGCGTGCACTAATCGTGAACCCTGGCAACGCGGATGCACTACGAGGCCGCGCGTCTGCATGGCTGGCAACCGGCGAACTTCAGAAAGCCATGCTGGATTGTGATGAGTCAATTGTCGTGAAATCATCTCAGGAAGCGTACTCTCTGCGTGGCGACCTCTGGATGCGTCTTGAGAACTTTGACAACGCCATCGCCGATTTCGAAACGGCCGGACGCTTTGATGAACAGGTCGCGGTTGCCTACGAAAAACGCGCTGACATTCGCCGCGAACGCGGCAAGGCCGACGAAGCCAAAACCGATCTGTTGCGTGCTCGCGAAATTCGCGATGCCATGATTGATCGTGAATCGACATCAAAGGCGGTGCAGACGGCGGAAGGCTTTGATCCTTCGAAGCCGAGTGCAAATTAGAAATCAAGTTTCGTAGCTAAACTCTTCAAGAGTTTCGGGAACCCACGGAGTTCGAATTGAATCACATCTGCAATGATGTCTCCGGGATGAAGGAGAAACGGAAGCGGTTGTCGAATGTTTCATGGTTTATGAAATGC
>JAYVNW010000306.1:0-10307 GCA_043758225.1 Candidatus Kuenenia sp.
GGTGCCGCAGCATTGAACGGAAGCCTATCGATTGGAGCCAGCGGAATCAGCATTGCAAACACAAACAGGAAAGCCAGCACACGATATTTCCTCCGTAGAACGATGGGTATCAGCAGTGCCATGGGAATGAGAAACACCACGTCGGCGTACTCGATTCGGATCGGCAGAAAGTAGTCCGTGACGACCATCAAACAAACGCCAACCAGAAGTTGATCTTCGCCTTGTATCGCCGGCTGTTGCTTCCGCTTCCATTGCAATATCCAGATCGCTGCGATGACGATCAGCCAAAGTAATTTCCCGGCAAGAGCAATGACAGTTGAGTCCATTCGCACGTCCAGCATTGTTTGTACGCTCAGGGCCAGACTGTCGAACGTCAGGTTTGCCGCGTAGCTGTCCAGCATCGCTGTGTTATAGCCGTCCGTCGGTCCTGAAATCGCTGTCGGGTTTGCAGTGTCTGGAAACTCAACACCAAGAACCGACTGCTCCCAGGCTCGTGAAAGTTTCAGGAAGCCCAGCCAATATTCAGGTCGTCCGGCTGCTGTTGCCGCAGCGACAAAGACAACTGCCGTGGCGATGGCTGTGATCGCAATCCTGCGCCGAGAACCCATCAGATACGGCACGACGAGCAGTCCAGCCGTCGGTCGCAGACATATCGCGATCCCCCAGAATATGCCCACCGCAACTGCATGGTTCGTCTTGAGCAGCAACAGTATTCCAATGCTGATGAGCAGCACGACGAAGATATAGTATTGCCCTCGCTCAACATGCAGTCGCCACAAGAATGAACTTCCAAACAGTCCGATGGCGGCAACAAAGAACCAGTACCGTGCGTCTCGCGATTTGATGCACGCACACAGTACGACAACACTCGCAAAAAATGCGGACCATTCCAGGACGGCCCAAAGAATTCGTTGAACGGGATACTTCAGCGACACAAATGGTGAATAGAAAAACAGCAATGTCGGAGGATACGTGCAGCGACTAAGTCCCTGCTGATCTGGATCTCGCAATGCCGGATCGAGATTCGCCGTGTCTTTGATCGTGTACGGATTTATGCCCCGCACCAGAGCCCGCGCGCCGACAACACGGACTCGCAGATCCGTGCCACCGTAGTTCTGAATGTCTTGGCACGAATGCCAAACGTTGACAAGGCACAGGCCTCCGGCCAGTAATGCGAGGATCCAATACTTCATGCATTAGTCTCGAATCGCCTCGACAGCCAATCGCTGAAGTTCGGAGCGAATATCGGAGGCATCACCACCACCAAAATTCTGGCGAGCGATCAGAAGCACGAAGATCATTTCATTCTTCGGGTCAATCCAGCCCTGAGTTCCAAATGCTCCGCCGTGGCCGAACGAGCCGGGTGCCAGCATAGCTGTCGCGCCTTGTGGTTTCTGAACAAGGCAAAACCCGAGTCCCCACCCGCAGCCTGGTGTGAAGCCGGTCTCAAGTTCGCCGGTTTGCAGCGATGTCATTTCCTTCACGGCAGCGGCAGAAAGAATTCGTTTGCTGTTCAGATCTCCGCCGTTTAAAACCATTTGATAAAAACGAACCATGTCGTTCGCTGTGGAGTAGAGACCTCCGGACGGATTTGGCGACGTGTCGGCATTCACTTCGTACAACCAGTGATTGCCGCGTTCGATGTCCTTCTTGTCGGCAGTTGGCTGATACAGCAGAGCCAGTCGCTTCAATTGCTCATCAGTTGGATGAAACGACGTCTGATTCATTTCCAAGGGTGTGAAGATGCGTTCCGCAAGGAACTGGTCGAACGGTTTGCCGGACACGATTTCGACAACTCGCCCCGCGACACTCAGCCCCGGTCCGTAGTGCCATTTCGAACCGGGATCAAATGTCAGCTCTGATTTCGCCAGTAGCTCGACGGTGTTCGCCAACGTTCCCACGTTGCGTTGATCGCTGACAAGTCCATTGGTGTGCCGCAGACAATCGCGAATGGTGATCTCACGAGCTGGCATTTTTCCGCCAGCGAGTTTCGTGTCTTTGAATGCCGGGATGTATTTCGAGACGGGATCTTCCAGCTTCAGTTTGCCTTCGTCATTCAGAATCATCACGCTGGCTGCGGTGATGGGCTTGGTCATCGACGCGATTGCAAACACGGTGTCTGCGGCCATGTCGCGTCCGCTGGCGACGTCCGCTTTGCCAACGGCTCCGACATGCACCATACGTCCTCGCCGAGCCACCAATGTCACGGCACCAGCGATCTGTTTAGCGTCAACAAATTCCAGCATCCGCGTATTGATTTTTCCGAGTGATGCTTCGTCGAGACCTGCTTCGCCAGGTTTGCCATCAACAGTCAAGCCTGCGTCGTGGCTGTCTGCAGTGACAAGCTGATCGATAGGGTTTTCCGTCAGAATCAATCCTCGCCATTGAACTTCCTGAGCGACTTTGATTGAATGCAGTTGCAAACCGATCGGCCCGGATTCGCAGAGTTCTGGTTGCGGATCCGCCCAGTCGGCGACGAGCCGTCCATTGACAACATGACGAATACGGTGACCGATCGCGAGGATTTCCATGCGATTCCAGTCGTGCTGTTTGCCGACACTCTGAGCGATGCCCAACGTATCTTTTCGAACATTGTTGCGACGAAACAAATCGTGATAGCCATACGCCGACGGATACATCACAAGATGTCCCTGATACGAAAACGGCCCTTCATCTTTTTCAACCGCCTTGCCCCATAGGGAAGTTCCGGAATGCATTTCACTCGTGACAAGTTTGCTTTCGAAGATGAGTCGAAAGTTGCGATACGACTTTGCGGTCATCAAATACGTGCTCGATTTCGGGGCGGTCTCGTTCGAGTTGCGACCGACGACAATTCCATCTTCGACCGAATAGTATTTTCCAACGTGGCCCACCCAGCCATCCAGGTCTTTGCCGTTGAAAAGATGAATCGGCGTTTCGCCGTTTGGCAGTTTGGCAATCTGCTCATTGCTCCAGTCTTCACCGTTGACAGTCAATGAGCACAAGAGAAAAAGAATTAAGGCTGTTGCTGAAATACGAGCATTCATAGGTTCTCTCCGGGTGAGTTTGCGGAAGGCAGAGTAGTCGGAAGATTCGAATCGTACCGAGCAGGAAGCGATTTACTATCCTCAGCGCGGCCCTCCCCGGAAGGAACTCTCTTCGTAACGATGCGTGCGTGTTTTCGAGAGAGCGATTTGACGTAACCCGCTTGTTGCGAACGCATTGCCGGATTTCGAGTCCCTTTCGCTCGTACTCGACAGGTTGAGACGGACAGCGAACCTGAGATCGAGCAGTTAACACTCAGTCAAGCGAAGCCGCAGAACGCACGCATCCGGCTGAAACTGGAGAAGCGAGGAAAGACTGACCGTCACTGCGCCGCAGTCCAATGGAACCGCAGAGACACATCACGTGCCGGAGCCAAAATTAAGGCCATCGGAATGTATTCTTCCGGACTTCCAGCGGAGTAAGAAAACTCTGATTCCCCGCGATTCTTGCAGTTTTCATCCCATCGCCACGGTAACACGATGAAACCGATTTTGCATCCGATCTTTGCCCTGTGGGCGTCCGCAACTCGCGAGGAGTTGGCACGTCAGATTGCCTATCTGAAAGAAGAGAACCGGATCCTGCGGGCGCGCCTGCCGCAGCGGCTGACCGTCCACGCCGACATTGATCTCCATTGCCATCCGGCTCCAAAACACCGCCCTGACTCGCTTGACTCGATGAACGATCGTTGATCAACAACTCATCGTTCCACGTCACCCGTTTCCCAGTTTCCCTGATTTCCACCACAGATTCGCAACTCAGAATATTCTTACCGGGCGCGGGATCTCAGAATTACGCCGTTGCTGTTTCTCCTGATTTCAAATCAGAGGATTGATCTCTCCCGCTCTGAGATCCTTGTCTAAGCGGATCACAAAAACACCTGTCGCCAGCGCGCGTCTGTCGCCCAGACCTGAGCGTCCAACGTGGCTCGCTCACTGCTTATGGTGATCCCAAGTGATCCGCATACCAGAGACAGGTTGACCACGCGGGAGCGATTCAAGAGCGTTGGTCAACAACGACATACAGATGCGGACGTCCCAGTTGAATTCAACCACGATTGTGTGTCGAAAACTGCCTCGCCCAACCGCATCCTAAAACACGCCCGCGAATGCTACCGGAATTTTTTGAACGGCCAAGATCACTGGTCGTCACTACATCACGTTTCGGATTCCGAAACACTAAGATCTTGAAAAAGCGACCTCAAAAACACGGTAAACAATTTTCGTGCAAAGCCGGATTTCGATACATCTGGGGAAGCCAGGCTAGAAGAACTCGCCAGACTGGAAGCCGTCTTTGGATCTGAGTGAGTCAGCGTGACGAAAAACGCATCGTTGTTTCCCGCACTCGTCAATTCATGCGCCGTGTTTGGATCGGGATCGAAGTCCAACGTAGCAAAGTAATATCCGGACACAGAGACGTTCCCTGTGGACGTCACGGCGATTCCTTCGGACCAGTCATACCCGATGCCGCCAAACCCCACCGCCCAGACGTAGGTGCCCGCGGATGTGTACTTGCTCACGCAAATGTCGGTGCCTCCATGATTCGTCAGGGTGTTGGTTCCTGCCGTCGGGTCGAAATCGCCGGTGTATGAATACAGCCCTTGAGCAAACACGTTTCCAGTCGCGTCCAACGTCAGGCTCCGCACAGCCTGCGGCCCGACGGAGCTGGCCCAGACAAGTGAGTTTGTTGGGCTGAGTTTTACGAGAAAGCCCTGGCCAATCCCGGAAGGGGGCAGTGTATAGATGCCGCCACCCGGCTTGAAATCAACTGTCCCTTGATAAGATCCACCTACGACTGCATTCCCGCTTCCATCGATTGCAACGTCGAAGCATTTACTGCTTGAACCCGGAGATGTCGCCAGGAACGGGCTGACCCACGTAAATCCGCTAGCCGGCGTCAGTTTGAGAACAAAGCCAGAGTCATTGGCACCCCCATTGACTTTGTTAGTCCTTGAGCTGGCGTCGAAGTCGACCGTTCCTCTGAAAATTCCGCACAAGTACACATTGCCAGCTGCATCGGCTGCAATTCCCTGCGCTCCGACATCACCGGCACCTGAATCCCCGCCGTTCATGTCTCCCAACTGCTGGGACCACAACGCGGTGCCGGCGGAACTGAACTTCTGCACTTGAAGATTGTAATAGGCCTGGGAGCCGTCCGGATTGAAATGGATTGTAGAACCTGCCGGAAGAACATTGCCCGAGCCGTCAACAGTAATTCCGTCAACGTATTCGTCATCCAGGCCCCCCCAGCGTTGAGCCCAGAGCACGGTTCCATCCGCTGAGACCTTGGCAGCGAAGCCGTCCTTTCCGCCCGCACTTGTTAGCGAGTTGCCGCCAAAGTTGACTGCTCCGGTGAACTGTCCGCCGACGAACACGTTTCCAGTGGAATCAGTCGTGATGGCGCGGCCCGAACCGGAGGCCACCCCCGAACCAACCATCTGCGTGACCCATGCCAAAGAGCTATCCGGCGCATATTCGGCGACAAATATGTCGCGATCTGTACTTCCCGCGACACGAATATCTGTGTCCCCGACATGAGTCGCCATAATGATTTCGCGACTCAGAGTATTCTTACTGGGCGGATCCGCTCACCTGCCGTTACTCAACGGCAACTGCAGCGAGTCGGTGCTCCAGTCGGCAAACAGATCATCCAGATCGGCTCCCGTGCTGATGTCGCCAGAGGCCATGTGGTCCGCATGGCTGTGGGCTGAACTTATTTGCTTCCTGACGGTTCTCTTTGACCAACGCAGACCAGATATCTGACCTTCCAGACCAGTTGAGTCGCTGGACTGAGTGACCCGATCGCGGAGCGAACTGTCCTGGCGGGAGAGTTCAGACGTCACTCTCTTCAGTATTGACACTGGCACGGGGGTAACCGACCGTGCAACGAACGCCGATGCCACTGAGGCAGAGCCGGAGACCACACTGTTTTCCGTTGGCAGTTGAGTGCCAGCGACAGGTGGATCAGCGATGTCCTGCGGATTAGTGTTGCCGACAGCGAGGGCGAATGTGGTTGCAGCCGACTGACTTCCCGAGGTTCGACTGGCTGCGGCTGTGTACTGGTAAATCTTCTTCGTGCCATTGTCGACTGTCCAGATGTTGCTGACGTTGGTGGGATCGATTGTCAGTCCGGTCGGTGACGAGTTGGCAGCATCAATGGTCCAGCTTCCGAGCAGTGCTCCGGACAGGCTGTACTTGAACACCTTGTCGGTCGTGCTGTCATTGACCACCCAGATCGAAGTCCCGTCGGTGACGATTCCTTTCGCATTGCTGTTGCCGCTGTTCAGTTTGAAGCTGCTGGAGGAATTCAGGCTGCCCGACAGAAGACCGGCGGCAGCCGTGTACTTAAACACTTTGTCGGTCGTGTTATCCACGATCCAGACATCGGTGCCATTGGTCGTCATGCCCTCGACCTGAGCTGTCGACTGCAAAGTACCGGCCGTCCAGGCTCCCAGCTGCGCGCCACTGGCGCTGTAGACGTAGACATTGCGGTTTGCGTCGGCAACCCAGACCTTGGTCCCGGCTGCATTACTGGCCGCACCTCGCGGTGACAGATTTCCGCTGTTAAACGTAAAGTTATCAATGGTCAGGTTGCCGCTGGCAGCGTACTGATAAGTGCGATCGCTGTACGAATCGTCAACCACAAAAAACTTAGTTGCGGCCGATGACGGCAGCCTGACAACGTAGCCTGTGCTGTAGTTGCCACTGAGAGACTGCTGCGGAAACTGCACTGTGCCACCGGCGAACCAGCCGCCAATGTAAAGGTTTCCCGCCGAGTCTATACTCAGGCCAGCAACAGGGACAACGATGTTCATGTTTCCCGAGAAGGTTCCCGTCACCAAGCGGTGAGTTTCCAGGAAGGTCCCTGACGAATTCAGCTTCGTCATGAAGGCATTTTCGACTCCGCCGTCTGTGGTGAGCATTTCCGGGCCAAAATCCGCCGTGTCGCGAAAGGTGCCGACTGCAACGATGTTTCCTTGGGGATCTACCTTGATATCCGGTACGAGGTCCAGCTCCCGGCCGCCGACTCGCCGAGCCCAGTCCACGCTGCCCGTGGCGGCGCTGACACGCGCCACGAACCCGTCCGTGCTGCCAAAACTTGTGAGTGAGTTGGAATCGAAGTTGATCGTGCCTTCGAACTGGCCCGACACGTAGAGTTGCCCGTCTGGCCCAATGGTCGCCCCTCTCACCAAGCCGCTGGTGTCCCCGGCCACCTGCCGCGCCCACAGCCAGTGGCCGTCGCGGTCGAGCTTGGTGATGAGCGCGTTGGAACTGTTGGAGTAGACCACCGGGGCCAGGGAGGCCGTGCTGACGAGCGTGCCAGTGGAAAATTCCGCAGTGCCGTTGAACCGGCCGGCGGCGTAGACATCGCCAGCGCCATCGACCGCAATGCTGAACAGAGTGCCCGTCATGGCGCCGGTGGCGGTACTACTCCACAGCTCGGTACCGTCAGTGGTGAACTTGCTGACAAACACTACGGGCGCGTCACTACCGGACACGGCGTTGGACCCCCCGGATACAAGCACGTTGCCGTTGGAATCGATAGTGATGGCTTTGCCCTGGTCGTACCCACTGCCTCCGCGTTGCTGCGCCCAGAGGAACTGGCCGTTGTTGCCGTCCAGTTTGGCAATGAAAACATCATAGCCGCCCGCGCTCGTCAGCGTCTGCGTGCCGAACTGGGCCGTCCCTTCGAAGTAGCCGGTGATAAAGACATTGCCGGCCGCGTCCGTGGCGACGCCGAGCCCCTGGTCATTGCCGCTGGACGGGTTGCCTGCCTTTGTGGCCCAAAGGTACTGGCCATTGGCGTTCTGTTTTGCGACGAAGATGTCTCCGAGACCGTCGCCTGTCAGCGCGATGCTGCCAAACATGCTCTGCTGGCTGCCGAACTTTCCTGTGACGTATGTGTTGCCGGCGGCATTGCCGGCCAGATCGGCAATATTTTCGTTTGATGGGCCGCTGATCGCAGTGACCCAGCCGGCCGTCAGCAGCGAGCGTATTTCCAGCACTTCTGCTGCGGCATCAAAGTGGCTCCACCTGCTCGGGCGTTGTCGGATCGCAGAGGATCCGAATCGGCGTCGCTTGTTGGAACGACTGGTCGGCCGCGCAAACAGCCAGGAAGTCAGGAATGCCATGAGATGTTCTCCGGTTTTGGAATCATTAGGTGGTCATAATTGGCCAGGACGTGCAGGACACGGCGGCCATTCCGGCCTTGTGACACGCAAGCAGATTGTCGCTCATAAGGAAGTGCGAGAAAGGTCCGGCGTTTGTCTCATAAGTTTCCGGAATTCTGCGGGAAGGGTCGGGATCCGAGCTCGATCAGGCGCTGGCACTCCTCCACCCAGAGAGCGGATGGGTAGGACCAGCGAGGATTCCTGGAGCCAAGCTCGTGACCACGACGGAGCGCCTCGAGAGCTTCGCGCAGCCGCCCATTTTCCCGAAGGGCATGACCGAGATTGCAATGCGCCTCCGCAAGGTCCGGCTTGCAACGAATGGCCTCGGTGGCGGCAGTGATGGCCTCGTCCCACGCTCGCTTGTGCATGAAGGCAATGGAAAGGTTGATGTACGCCTTGAAGTCATCGGGCTGCAGCCGCTGGGCACTTTGATAAGCGATGATAGCGTCGTCCAGCTCGCCCTGCCCTGCGAGCGCGTTTCCGAGGTTGTTGTGGGCGTCGGCGAGATCGGGCTGAAGTTGAATTGCCTTCCGAAGAACGGCGATTGCCTCATCTGGCGAGCCTTTTTTGATGAGTGCATCGCCAAAGCTGCTAAGAATTCCAGGGTCGTCCGGATTGTCGAGAATCGCCTGGCGATAAGCAGTAACTGCCTCGTCCAGATCGCCCTTCTCGGTTAATGCCCTGCCGAGGTTGTGGTGGAAATCGGCTTCGTCGGGCCGCAGTTCGATCGCACGACGAAAAGCCGCGATCGCCCCGTCGTAGTTCGCTCTGTCATCGCAGAGAAGCCCACCCAGCCCGTTGTAGGCCTGGGCTTGGTCGGGCTGGAGGCGGATGGCTGTACGAAAAGCATCTTCCGCCTCGTCCAGTGCACCCGTCTTCTTGAGTGCGTTGCCAAGGTTGTTGTGGACCGCAGCAGCGTCGTGAGGCTTGAGACGAACAGCCTCGCGCAACGCCGCGACCGCTTCATCGAACTCGCCTTTCAGGAAGAATGTGGTTCCCAGATTGTAGTGGGCCATCGTGTAGTCCGGCTTGAGAGAGATGGCCTGACGAAACGCGGTTATCGCGTCGTCCAACGCACCCTTGGCGGCGAGTGTTTTGCCGAGGTTGTTGTGAGCCGAGGCGTAGTCCGGATTGATGCGGATCGCCTGCTCGTTCGCCGCGATGGCCTCGTCCAGACGACCTATACCAGCGAGCACATTGCCCAGGTTCAGCAGTACACCGGGGCTTTCAGGCCGCACTGCCAGTGCTGCTCGGTAGAAGCCGAGGGATTCGCTCCACTGGGGAGGGTTTGCTTGCGCAAAATGCATGCCGAGGGTGTGGTTGAGCCAGAAGTCGTTGGGACGCCGCCGCTGGGCCTCGCGCAGTACGTCCCAAACTTCGCGACTCATAATGATCGTATTGAGAAGAATGATCTCGGACGGGTGCATGTGGTCGCCGAGCGGAGCCGATGCCTGAAGTTCCTTGAGTGCCTTAAAATCTCTGTCCGTCAACGCCTTCCGGATATGATTGCGCCACGGGTCGGGGTCCGCTGCGCTGGCCACCGCCAACAATCGCTTCCAGCCTGGGTCGTCCCGCGAGATTGTGCGGCGTACCCAGGCCCAGTGGTCCAACGCGGCCACGAACTCGACCTTGACCGGTCCTGCGGGAATTTGCCGGGCGACGTCCGCCGACTCCCCTACTTCCACGTCGATGCCATAGTTCCGAAATGCGTCGGCGTAGAGGTGATCGCCAAGGCTCCAGTCGAATTCGTCGTTTTTGACGGCTGCCATCTCCAGCCGAATTTCCTCCAACCGCAACACCATCGCCAAATCGTCTTTCCGTTGCCGGACGCGCGCACGCAGCCCTTCGTCACCGCTCTGGCTGTCCACCAACGTCTTCGCCCGCTGTGCCGCCGCAAGCGCATCCGGCCACGTCCCACGCTGCTCAAAGTAGTCGGCCTCGTCCAGAGCGAGGCTCACCGCCCGCACTGTCTCGGAGGTCCGGGCGGCCTGGTCGCGCACCGCCCAGCCGATGCCGCTACCCAAAACGACCAGGAAGAACAGGACCAGTCCGGCCACCGCGAGGGCAACCTTATTCCGCCGAGCCATCTTTCTCACGCGGTACATCATCGACGGCG
>JAYVNW010000307.1:0-4136 GCA_043758225.1 Candidatus Kuenenia sp.
CCAATGGCCAGGGTCACATACCTGCACCAAATCGAACACCTTCGTTGTCTCATCCAAATCCTGGCAGCATTCGTTCAGCGATCACACACAATCCTGCTCTGAATAATCGACGCAATGGTGGTGCCCTTATTGGTAGCGGACGGAATGGCAACGGACCAACAGCTGGCATTGGATCCAAAAGCCACATCAATGAGGTTCATAACGGGGTCAATGGTCTAAATAATTTGCATGCAGGGTCGAATTTAAATTCAAACTTGAATCGGCTCGCTGGCATTACGAATCGACAGTACAACGGGAATTCACTGAACTTCAACAACCGAACAATTCCTCTGGCAAACAATCTGTATCGCCCCGCCTACTATCGCCATTCCAACTACTACCACGGTTATTGGAATGGCAATCGCGGATCAAATTTTACAAACAGCCTTGCATACGGACTTGGAACGAGACTGGCATACAGTCTCGGCTCAAACATCGGGAATGGCTGGGGACTCGGAAACAACTACGGATACGGTGGATACCGACGCGGCTACGGCTATGGGGGTATGAATCCTTACGGATATCGACCGCTTGGCTGGGGACTTGGCGGCTGGGGACTTGGGTCGTTAGCCTACAACAGTGGTTATCTGGGTTATTCGAATCCGTACTATGCGACAGGAGGCTGGAGCGGTTACAACTATTCTCAACCAATCCAGGTTTCTTACACGACGCCGGTGACAGTCGTTGATAACACTTCGACTTCTCAAGGATCTCCAGCATCGCAGGATTCAACTCTTGACGCCGCGGTAGCCGCATTCCGAAATAACGACTACGACGCTGCACTGGATATCGTCAACAAGGGCATCGTACAAAGTCCCGATGACGCAGTGCTGCACGAATTCCGGGCGTTGGTGTTGTTTGCAAAACAGGATTATCAGCAGGCGGCAGAAACGATTCATTCTGTTCTGGCTGTCGGGCCAGGCTGGGACTGGACAACACTGAGCGGAATGTACTCAAATGTTGATCTCTACACGACTCAGTTACGAGCTCTGGAGTCGTTCACGAAGTCCAATCCCAATGATGCACCTGCAGAATTCCTGTTGGCGTATCATTATCTTTCCTGCGGACACACGGACGCAGCGATTCGACATCTCCAACAGGTCGTGACGCTAATGCCAAACGATCGAGTCGCGGCAGACATCCTGCAGATGCTTCAGCCACCAACTGTGGATGATGCAAAAGCGGCAGCGAACGCTCCGCCAGTGGCGGCAGAGATAGAATTGCCGCGAATAATTCCAGTGGACCCGAAGACGCTGGTTGGAAACTGGAAAGCCTCCAGACCAGACGGCTCGACATTCTCGCTGAATATGACGGATGATTCGAAGTTTACCTGGAGTTTCGCAGTCAAAGGGCAGCCAGCAAAGGAATTCGGCGGTACCTATTCGGTGGAAGAAAACGTACTTGCGCTGGAAAGAAAAGATGGAGGCTCATTGGTGGCTGAACTCACTCCGGACAACAACGGAAATTTCAATTTCCGGATGCTTGGCGCACCTGAAGAAGATCAAGGGCTGAATTTTTCAAAATAGATTCAATCTGCAAATAACAAAAGCTCTTCAGCAGAACCCGTGAAAACGATTCCACGGGTTCTGTTTGTTTTTCGTGGAGTGAAGTTCGCGTCTGCGTTGCAGAATGTTGTAGAATCGCTGCGTAGTTTTACAGGCCTGAATCGGGTTGTGTCCAAATGAAAGATGCTTGCCAGCTGACGGCAGCATCAGCGCGCTGCATGAGCTCATTCAGTCGGGCCTTCATTTCGGCCGTGATCTCGGCCACGAGTACCGCATGAAGATGGCAGCCGACCACTCGAGAAACATTAATCGCGAAAAATTCGGTTCAAATTCGCCTAACCCTGAATTTGGCGTGACAGTTTGGTTGAACGATGCCTCTACTTTTGACAAAGTGCGACTAGTTTCGAGGACGGAACTGCGCTGGAAAGAATTACGATCAAAGCAGTTTTCCGTAAATTTTGCCAATCCCCCGAACGATCCCATTCGCAGGAGACATCCTTGCACGCTGATTTTTCCGCTTCGTCCGATGAGCAATCACCGACATCCAATGGGCCGTGGTATAAAGAACTTAACCGCTATCATTGGTTCGTGTTCGTTGTGGCAGCGCTGGGCTGGCTGTTTGACACGATGGATCAGCAGTTATTCAATTTGGCTCGGCCATTGGCGATGAATGAGCTGATCAGCGTTCAGAGTCTGAGTGAATCCGAGATGCCGGGGCCTCGCCGCATCGAGCTTGAGAAGTTATGGAACGCTTCACAAACTAAAGATCCGGCAGCAGCAACAGCAGTGGACGAGAAAGTGCTGCTCCCTCCCGGTCCGGCTGAGTTCGAGAAACAGCATCTCACTTCCGATGAGAGTAAGTTTCTTGGTGCGAAACGCAAAGACTATGGTGGCTACGCGACATCCGTTTTTCTGATCGGCTGGGCGACTGGAGGACTTTTCTTCGGTGTCCTTGGGGATCGTTGGGGGCGTGTCAAGACGATGCTCGCGACGATTATCGTCTACTCAATTTTCACCGGATTGAGCGCGTTATCGACAGGCTTCTGGGACTTCTGTTTCTGGAGATTTATGACGGGCCTTGGAGTGGGCGGTGAATTTGCTGTGGGTGTATCGCTGGTTGCGGAAGTGATGCCATCACGTGCTCGACCACATGCTCTGGGGCTACTTCAGGCATTGTCGGCAGTAGGCAATATTACTGCCGCTTTGATCGGGATGGCGGGGACCTCATGGCGTGTCATGTTTCTGATTGGTACTGCACCAGCCCTGTTATCCCTGTTCGTTCGACGTCGCCTGAAGGAACCTGAACGCTGGCAGTCCGTCTCGGCCACCGAAGGTGTCGCGAAGCAACTTGGTTCCTACAGCGAACTTTTTGGAAATCCAGAGCTGCGATACCGCGCTCTGATAGGCTTGCTTCTTGCCAGCGCCGGTGTCATTGGACTTTGGGGTATTGGCTTCTTCGCGCCAGACCTGCAGCGAGAGGTCTTCAAACCAGTGTTTGAAGCTGAAGGCTTGAAGGGGCTTGAATTAGAAGCCACCATGAAGCGATGGTCTGGCATTACTTCTCTTGTGTTGAATGTGGGTGCATTTTTCGGCATTTTCATGTTCAGTTATGTAAGTGCCTTTCTGGGACGAAAACCCACATTTGCGATCTGTTTCGTGGGTGCGATGTTTGCAACGATGAACGTCTACTGGAATCTGGGACGATTCAACGGCGTTTACGACATCTTCTGGATGGTGCCGTTGATGGGATTCTTTCAACTGTCGATCTTTGGTGGATACGCAGTGTATTTTCCGGAACTATTCCCGACTCGCTTGCGCAGTACTGGAACGTCATTCTGCTACAACGTCGGACGCTTTGTCGCAGCGCTCGGACCGTTTACGCTTGGCAAGCTGATTCGGTATGTCTATTCGGGACCAGGCTATGAAGGTGTCATGTCGTTTCGGTACGCTGGTGTGACGATGTGCGGCATTTTTCTGATCGGGCTGCTGGCGGTGCCCTTCGCTCCAGAGACCAAAGGCAAGCCGCTGCCTGAATAAGCAATCGGTTCGTGCCGGGCCCATCGTATGAGTCGCAATAAACGTATCGGCCGAAACAAGCACACGGCGTTTCATCAACGCACAGCGTTGATCGGAGGGTTGATGCTGCTGTTCACTGCAATGGGCTGCGGCGAGAGTTCAACTCCGCCGCAAGCTGCAGGCAGTGCGCAAATATCTTCGCAGCGAATCGCAATCGAAGCTCCAGGCCCGCCAACTGACGAACGTGTAGTGACACCGCAGGTCGATGATTCCACGACACGTATTCAGTCACAGCTTCAGAAACCACCGACAGCGACGCATTCCACTGCAGTAGCCACTTCATTCTCTGCGGCGAATGCAGTTCACAGCGATCCGTCACGTCCCAGCGCTCCGCAGCGATTTCGGCTACCCGACGACCGCCCCCAGCTCAACGCCGAAGAACTACTGTCTCACGGCCTGCGGATCGTGGAATCAAAACATCTGGTATTGGTCACCGATCTGCCGCAGGAATTGGTGGCGGAACTTCCTCAACTCGCGGATGCCTTGTTTGCAAATCTTGAAGCGCGCCTTGGAAAA
>JAYVNW010000308.1:0-3815 GCA_043758225.1 Candidatus Kuenenia sp.
CCCGCCCGCACGGACATGAAATCATAGTCCGGACTGAGGTCCGCCAGTTTTGCTTCAGCGAACCATTCCTCCATGGCCACGAAATCTCGAAACCGCGTCGTTCCATGGCGGACATTCGGATTGACCACCCCGAGTTCTTTGACGTCGAGGTAGTTCAGGTTGAAGACAGGCGTGAAACGGACCTGCCAGTCAAATGGCTTAAAGCCAGCGTCGCCATGTGCCAGATTGAATTGCAGTCTCAGGTTATTGAGAAAGAAATACTGCTTCGGATTGCCAAAGAATTCCTGCTCATCCGGATTCCTCGTACTTTCAAAAGGCGTCGTGGGAGTTGGCACTTCCCGAAACTCGTTCAGCATCTCGTTTGTCGCGGTAATATTCAGAAACGTATGCTGCCCGATGATCGGATAATCACCTTTCAGGACATTCTGATTGTAGGGATCCCACCAATGACCGACTTCATAAGGTTGATCGTCCACAGGTGGATTTCCCTTGCCGTAACGGTCCCATTCAGGAAACCCGGTTCGCCATCGATCTTCGATCGGCACAAAATCAAGACTTTGCTGCGACTCAGTCGGGAGGACACCTGAGGGACCAGTAAATCCGAGAGGCGCTGCAAAAATGGTTTCCACGGACATTCGTTGTTCGCGTCCTGGCTCGAACTCATCCACTTCAGCGCCGGGCGGATAGGGACTTCTCAGAACATCCGGTTTGGGATTCTGTCGATTCAATTGAATCAGCGCATCAGGCGGGTCTGGCGGAATCAGCAGATCCTGCGGCTGATAAATTGAAAATCCTGACAAGACGGACTCAACAGCGGCTGCTCTCGAACGAAGTCCCGCCACTCGCTTCTTGCCAGGGAATTTGTCCCGAGTCAGCACATTTGGCGAAACCTGCTCCGTCGAGCCGTTCTCCTCCAAAACGCTCGACCGATCTGCATATTGCATTTCGATCAATTGCAGACGCGAAGTTTCTCTGACCAGCGGACTTGGGTCAGATGTTGCGAGTGCGTTCAGACGTCTGACTACCTCTTCGGACGAAACAGAAGGCGACAGAAAGGGTTGATCTTGATCGCTGATTCGGGAATCAGCCGCAACCCTCAAACCCGAACCGACAACTCGTTTCGAATCAGTGCCGGGCTGATCCAAATGATTTGACGATGAACCGGACGGGTTCGTCAGAAAGAGTTCTGACTCCACCAGAACATCATCCTGGCCTATTGCTCCGACCAAAGTGATTGCACACAATACTGCAACCCGCAGGACATGAGCCGCGCTGCCGCACACCGAAAGGAATCCGTGTTCGATGGAGATTTCAATACCTGCACGAACCGTCGCTCGGCAACCATCGTCCGCGTAAGAGTTGCGTCTGAATTCTGCGGCCACTTTGTTCGGCGGCATATTCGCGTAGCATGGTGAGGAGGAGGACGCGGGAAGGAGAGCTTCGGAACCGTAAGGACTTGCATGAAATTCCGCAAGAATAGTCAGACTCTGTCGACTTCGGCCCGTGAGGACTTTTTTTTCCGTCACCTGAAGACCAGCGGAAACAGCCGAAGAGGAGCATTTTGCATACCGCAGCACGAACGGATTGTGATTTCCAGAGTAAACATCCTCTTGCACGGATCAAAGATGGCCGAGAGACTTCCCCTCCACACTTGCCGCTATTCCCTCCCGCCAAAAAGTGTTCCAACTGATAATGCTCACAGGCTGCAAAACATGGGACGAAGGAACCGATAGGTACGGCAGACTCGCTCCGGTGGGACGTCGTCTCGTGGTGCTTCTGCTATTCCTCGGCGCCACCGGCTGCCAGCTGATAGATTCAGTGTTGACCACAAAAACATTGCAGGGTTCACCGACACAGTCCACGAGCAAACCTGTCGCCAGCTTTAACTCAGACACTGCTGGCAATGAACGCGCATCACCTGGAGATCCCGTGGAAACATCCACGGACATTCCCCATCCCGATGCTGCACCGCTGTCGCTGGACTTAACTCTGGAGCAGGCGCTTCATCATGCGATGACGAACAGCAAGGGAATTCGTGTTTTGGGTTCAGTGCCGCAGGAAGTTCTGTCGGATATTGATATCGAACTGGCAAAATTTGACCCGGCGGTTTCCAGCGGGGCGCAGTTTGGGCAATACAACCAGCAGGCCGGCTCCACGATTCAGGCACTGGGAAACAATCTGAACTCATTCCAATCGACGACGTTAGGTCCGGCAGGCAACTTACCCAACCAGCTGCAACTGGAAAAACAATGGCAAAGCGGTACTCGGGCGCGCCTTGGATACAACACGATGTACAACTTCAACAATCCTGCCGGACAGTTTCTGATTGTCAATCCTGCCTATCGTTCCGGGGTGCGGCTGACTGTCGAACAACCGGTCTTCCGAGGCGCGCGAAGTCGCATCAATCAGATGGGAATTCGAATCGCAAGAATCCGTCACGATCAGTCCAATGAGGAGTTCAAAGCGGAGGTCAGTCGAATTCTGCACGAAGTGGAAATTGCCTGGTGGGAGCTTTACCTGTCGAAGTCCAACGTTGAGAGCCTGACGCGAATCGTAGAGTATGCGGAGCAAACCTGGAAAAACGAACAGCGACAGCACGAACTGGGGCTGAACTCTGTCGCCGATGAGTCGCAGGCCAGGGAGAATCTTGAAGCGATGCGCGCTCAACTGGCAGGTGCCGAAGGAGAGCTGATCGCTTCAGAACAGCAGCTTCGTCAAAAACTCGGGCTGGATCCTGCATTAATAGTCAGGCTGGTCACACAAGCTGTTCCGTTGACAAGTCAATTTGAGCCGGATCTGGAGTTGGGGATTCAACAGGCGCTCGCAGATCGTCCTGAAGTCAAAGCCCAAAGCCGCATGGTTCAAATGACCGCTATGGAACTTGACCGGCAAAAGGACGGATTGCTGCCAGACATCAGTCTCCTCGCAGGGTATGGACTCAGCGGCCTGAATAACAATTTCTATGGCTCCGTGAATAGCCTGGCCAGTGCGAATTACCCCAACTGGAATCTGGGCCTGACTTTCAACCAATCTCTCGGTCAACGTGCAGCGAAAAGCAGTCTTCGACGAACAGAGCTCGCGTATTCCCGCGCGAAACTCGCTCAGTCTGCCCGAGGCGACGAGGTGAGCTACGAGGTCCGTGAAAGTCATGATCAGATCAAATCGGCGTACACGGTCCTTGAGCGACAGAACGCGAGGCTAAAGGCCGCTGAATCCCGATTTCAGACGCATCGCCGGATGTATGAAACCGGGCAGCTCGATATCGACCGGCTGATGCCATCCCAGCAGGCATACGTCATGGCTCTGCGAGACCAGCATACTGCGCTGGCACAATACAATGTGAGTATCAATCGCTGGCATTATGTGACGGGACAGCTGACTGTGGAGAGTGTGGATCAATCCGCATTGCATGCGAACACCAACACGGATGTCCAGTCCAGCACAGGCGTCCCGCAGAGTCCCCCTGCGACCGATGGAGAGCATAATTCAGGCACTGGGAGTCACCGGCTGTGACATCCAAAAATCTTCAGCACACAGCCCCTCCAAACGACCGAGCACTGCCGGTGGTTGGCAGACGGGATCTCAAGGTTCAGGAGATTCAGTTTCAGCGTGGCTCCTGGAAGATTGTCAAGGACCCGCTCTCGTTGAAATACTTCCGTCTGCGCCGCGAGGAATTGCGTGTCGTCGAGTTGCTTGACGGCACGATCAGTCTTGAAGAATTACACAGACGCCTGCGATCGGAGTTTCCCGCCAGCCGCACGACGCGCGCGGAACTGCAGGCGCTGATTGCCGATCTGGCTTACAAGGGACTGATT
>JAYVNW010000309.1:0-2477 GCA_043758225.1 Candidatus Kuenenia sp.
CGCTGAAGTTCAACGAGCTGCAGTCGCAACAATTGTCGCAACTGAGCCATCGAGTTCTGTTTGCCGATGGATTCCACCTGTTCTTTTTCGACCGGCTGATTCCACGCCACAAACGCCAGAACTTCCAGTGTCTCCGGCGACAATTTCACATCCTTCGGCCCCGTCCCAAACGACCGCGCGCTGACTTCCTGAAACTCTTCGCGCAGTTCCAGGCGATAACCACCTTCATGCAGGCGAATCTCATACGGCCGATTTTCACGCTGATACGACTGGTTCAGAGAGTCAACCAGCGACACCGCAACACGATTATCGACATCCTGCCCGATCAAGGATGCCAGTTTCCGCGCCGTCAGAGCCACATCACCACCGACGAATATCGCACCTTCAATAACCTCGCGCGGCGAAACACGGCGCATGCCTTCAACAAGCACGGTGTTACCAGAGGCCACGGTGGCTTCTGCCGTGGACTTAATATCCTCTGCCAAACGTGCTCCGATCGAGAATCCACCTGAAGCAGCCTCGTCTTCGACACCGCCGGTGATTTCAGGTTCGACAATATCTACCAGTACCGAACCAACCTGCCGTTCGGCGGCGTCGAGTGCCTCCAGAGCCTGACGATAGGCCAATTCAATATCTTCGACCGCAAATTCCTCTTCAGGAAACTGGAGATCGTCGTCTTCGTCAGGCGAGATATCTGATTCAGCCATGACGTAATCTTTTACTCAAAGTTTTCCTTCGAGAACGCGGCCATCATCTTGCCGACGAATCGCAGTAATCCAGTATTGCTGGTGAATTCACCAACCCATGCTCCGGCTTCACTTGTGATGATCAATGAAAAATCGTCATCGGTCGCGAGAGCGGCAAGGGCACGCTCACGAACTCGCGCTCGTTCACGTCGGAGTTTCTCTTCGTCTGCTGTCAGATTGCCTGGCTTTTCTTTTTTCGCCACGGCATCAATACGTTTCGCCCACGGCAACAGATTCCCTTCAATCTTCAGCACAACAGGATTTGGCGCTGCAGCACCTACAGCAGTGATTGTGGTCTGCAGAGTTTCGAGACCATTCTTGCCGGAGGCGATCCAGACTTTTTCCGGTCCGACTCCGATAAACAAATCTTCATGTGAACCAAAGAGCTTATCGAAGGAGTCAATAAATCCCTCAGCGATCTGGATCTTGTGAATATCGACATCGCCAACTTTTGCCGCTTTCATCGCAACGGCATTGCCTTTTCCGGCATCTGTCAGCAGTGGCAGAATTTGATTTAGCTCTGCGGCAGCTGGAGAAACAAATACTGCAACAGACGTCGAGTGATCGTCAGTGTCGGGGATTGATTCAATAATTCCGTTCAGATGTCCTGATTTAACGCTGGCTTCAAGGACACCAAAAACGCCGGTCGTAAACTTCCTGAACGCTTCCTTTTCAGAATCTGATCTCGTCTTGTTTGCTGTCAGACCGGCCTCAATATCCGCTTTTGTCAGTGTCAGAGTTTCAGTCAGATACTTCTGACGCAGTTGGTCCAGTGGATGATTGACTCGAATGGACAGCGATGATCCATTGATTCGTTGCAAGCCCACAAAGGCGTCCGTAAGCCCACTATATTGGGCAATTGTGGCTTCCATGGAAGTACCTGCAATCGCCGAGGCCGTCGTCCGAAGATTCACTTTAGGTGCTGCAGGAACCGTACGATCCAAAGTCAAAGTGACCAGCAACTGGTCAGCCTCTGACATAATGCGTTCCGCTTCGTCATAGAGCTGACGACTACTTGCCTGTCGCAACTGAAAAGCCGTTGGCTTTTCATCCGGTCGCTGTTTGATAAGTGCCAATCGCTCGTCACGAATAGGCTTGAACGCAGCAATACGATGAGTAATCGCAGCGGCTGCCGTATCAGGATTCTTCAGCTCCGCGATCATATTTTGGTTGAGTTTCGTCGGAACCAATGCGGCTTTGAGCACAATACCTTTGAGACCAGGAAACAAAGTCTTATTGGTTGTAATCATGAAGAATGCGTATCGAAGCGCGGGGTCGACTCGCATCCAGCCGTATTCGTTCGCATCGCTCTCAATCGAATACAAGGTATGATCCGCCGGATCTCGCATCATTCGATAACCGAGCGAATCGAGATTCTCGCGAAACTCTTTTGACGGATCTCCGCCATTCATCAGCGGCACGCAAATCAAATAGCCTGCGGGATTCACGCCCGTCATCACCTGCACCTGAACTTCACGAGTTTCGTCGATGCCGATGATAAAAGTATCAATGTAGCCTTGAATGTTCTCCCACTGTTTTTGTTCGACGGGAGTCGTCAAATCGATTGTCTTTTTGAGATCTGATTTCAGCAGGCCGAAGCCCGGATGGGCAACTGTAATCCGAGAGTCCATCGGCATCTGCGAGGAAGCCGCCTGAATGAAAGCAAATGTCATCAGCAATAACGAAGTCAAGCGAATTGGAATCACCATGAGGTCACCGAAAATGAGATGG
>JAYVNW010000310.1:0-1789 GCA_043758225.1 Candidatus Kuenenia sp.
CTGTGATTTCCAGTTCGCCGCGAATCGATGGCTTGAGGTTCCTGGAAATCTCCACGACTGCATTGTCGTAGAAGTACAAGCCGGGGACGGCGAAATTGGACTTCGGTTGCTTTGGCTTTTCTTCCAGTGAGATGGCTTTGCCGTCCTTGTCGAACTCAACTACACCGTAACGTTCAGGATCACGAACTTCGTAGCCAAAAATCGTCGCTCCGGTTTCGCTGGATGCGGCCGAATGGAGAATCTTCTGAAATCCGCTGCCGTAGAAAATATTGTCGCCCAGAATCAATGCGACGTGGTCGGCGCCAACAAAGTCAGCTCCCAGGATAAACGCCTGAGCCAAACCTTCGGGTTTTGCTTGTTCGACGTAAGAAAACTTCATGCCCCAACGGGCACCATCCCCGAGCAGTTTTTGGAATCCACCCAGATCTCGCGGCGAACTGATCACCAGTACGTCCCGAATGCCAGCCAGCATTAACGCAGCCAGGGGATAATAAATCATTGGCTTGTCATACACAGGTGCCATTTGCTTGCTGATGCCAAGTGTCAGCGGAAAAAGTCGCGACCCGGTACCTCCAGCGAGGATAATACCCTTTTTACAAATGCTCATAATCGGCTCAAAACTGGTTAATTTTGCGAACGTTTGTGGAGGCCAGTGCGACGGGATCGTATCGAATCAGATCCAGCCATTCAAACTTCGTCTGCTTTCAGTTCATAGCCTTAACGAGATTTTCAGCGAAACAGAAGTGGTTGAATGACTTGTTACGCAAAGCGATTGAAATGTGTTGGGGTTTCGCTCAATGCCAGTATCAAAAGGACGAATTGGCCTGTTTGGGGTTCACTTCGAAACAGCAGGGAACTATCGTCCGTATTTACAAAATCTCGTGGATCTCAAAAGTCGCACTCTTGAAGGATGCATGCTGAATGCGTGGTTCTGTACTGGCTCTGCTTTCTTTAGTATGTGCTGCTTCGATTGCAGTCGTCATGTTTTTGGTGCAGAGCGAGAAGGCAAAAAATTCTGCGGTCCCGGCATCTGGTGACGCTGCCGAATCTGGAATTGACGCGACGTCTGACGGCCCGATTTCGGCCGCTGCTTCGGGCGAAGGCACGGCCGTAGGTGCAGCGAGTGGCGCTCCATCCACGAAAGCCAACGGCGACGAATCTCACGTCGCCGCGCACGTGGCACCGTTACAGTTTCCGACATGGCCTGCTCCAAAGGTCGCCTTGGTCATCACGGGAGAGCAATTGGGGTATTTTGAACCTTGCGGATGTACGGCAAATCAGCTTGGTGGAATGTCGCGTCGAGCATCGCTGTTCGACAAAATTCGATCGCTGGGATGGGATGTTCGTGGCATTGATGGTGGAAGTGTTTCGCGTCGCACAGGTACGCAGGCGAAGTTCAAATTCGAAACAACGCTTGAGGCGATGCGTGAATTGAAGTACGTGGCACTTGGGCTTGGACCGGAAGAATTGAAACTTGAACCCGGTTATCTGCTGTCGCAACATTTAAGTGATGGCGATGAACCGCTGAAATTTCTGAGTGCGAACGTGACGTTTTTTGGATCAAAAGATCTGGGTACTCCATTGTCTTCGGCGATTTTCGTAATCAATGGTGTCAAAATCGGCGTGACAAATGTGATGAGCGAAACAATACGGAAGTCTGTCATTGCAGATATGACACCGCAGGAAGCAGAGAACGCGGAGATGCAATGGGGCGATCCTGGTGAGGCGTTGACAGGTGTTCTGAAAGATTTCGATGCGGCGGGTGTGACGTTTAGAATTCTGCTGGCAC
>JAYVNW010000311.1:0-2070 GCA_043758225.1 Candidatus Kuenenia sp.
TATCCACTGGCGCTGGTTGTGTTCGGGGGAATGTTGACATCGACAGTGCTCGATCAATTGGTGACTCCGGCATTGTTCTTCAAGTTTGGGAGCAGGATCAGGGTTATTCGGAACCTGGACAACAGGTGAATGGTGGGAGAGCGACGCCGCGTTGATCAATAGGAGCAACGCTTCCCAACACTGGCAGATTAACGCGATGTTGGCATTGGACCGGCCAGTGAAATCTCTTCATGAAGTTCACCGGTGTAGAGATTGTGCACTGTCGACGACGTTGACCAACGGTGTCGTTCCATCGTCCGCGCAAGTGCGCCAAAATTGTTGCCAGAAGCATTACGCGGAGTCAAGATCCGTCTATTCGTCTATCCGTCTGCTACGTCATCAGTCGCAGTGAGTTGAAAAGGACGAGCAGTGTGCTGCCCTCGTGAACGATGACGGCCGGGCCAATCCCGGCGAACCCGAGTGTGGTCGTGGCGGCGTTAAAGCCGTCTTCTTCCGAGCCATTTTCCGCATGTGTTCCTACTGCGCCCGGTATTTCCCTTCCTCTGATTTCCGCTTCCGCAACCGCGCCGCTGGCATCAGGATGGCCGAGTGCAAACTCTGCCATACCGAATATGAGCGAAAACTTTACTATGCCAAATACACCCGCAAAGTCGGCTGGGACATTCATAAGACAGCATCCCAGAAATCCCGGTCGCCGAGTTTCCTGCGAACCGTCCACCTGCTGAATTGTCTGGTCGAAGCCGTCGGCGGGCCTGAGCAGCTGATCGAGCTCTGGCGGGCTGAGCGTCGGCGCCTGCAGAAACAGAATCGTTCAAGTACCAGGCGGCCCAGGAGGTATGAGATGCTGATGACGATGCTGACACAGTCCAAGGGGCGTCAGTGAGTGTGGAGCCGGCCCGTTCTGGGCAATCAGGGAAATGTGCCCCCTGTACGCAACTGCTGCCGAGACAACGGATTCCGGAGCACCTGCACACTGGTTGTCAGCAATGTTGTCGGTAACTGTTTTGCCTGCATTTGTTCAGAACAAACAGGTCGAGTGCGCGAGAATTCCCTGTAAATCATGGCCCTTGGAGATCTTGTTCCGCCGTTACGTGGTATGGGACCAGTTTCTTTCACATTGCGACCAACTGTCGGATCGAGTTAGGATTCTCTGCGACTTGGGTCGAGCGTGGATCAGGATTTTTGCTCAACTGTCACGCTGTCGAGCAGTGTATTGCCGAAGCCATGTATGGTTGTAGTGGCGGCGAAATTGCGGCCAATCGGTGGGACCAGGAGGTCAAGATGACAAATCGCTGTGTCAATGTGTTTTGGTGCGCTGGCCTGTGGCTGCTCAGTAGTCTCGGTTGTGTCACTGCTCCATATCAATATGGTCACTTTGACTCCAGGCCTGGCGACCGTGAAAAACCAGCCGAGGTGGTTGTGGATATAGGAATTCCCAACAAGACACTTGATCGAATCGGCTGGGTTGTCGGTTTCCCATCGCGGATTTTTCCGCTTCATGCCGGAGTCAATAATCACGAGGTGTCCGATGAGACGCGAGACCGGTTGACTAAATACCTGCAGGAAAACGATCTCACCGACGTGCGTGTTCGAATCAATCATTACGATCCTGCGGACGAATGGCGCAGGCTGCGGATGAATCGACGGATCTCTCCCTTTTGGCGGTACACCGGTGGAGTTTTATGTTACCTGCACTACACGCTGCTGCCTGCCCGTGTTGTCGGCGGAGACTGGTACAATCCATATTCCAACTCTCTGTATATCAATTCCGATGTTCAGGCACTTGTCCTTCATGAGGCAGCGTATGCCAAAGACATCCATTCGCGGCGTTTCCCCGGCACATATTCAGCCATCAATCACGTTCCGTTGTTGTGGCTGTGGCGACAAACGGTATGTGTGAATGATATTTTGAGCTATGCCAGATCCGAAGAAGACTGGGAAATAGAGGAGCAAACCTATCGCGTGGTGTATCCGCTGATTGGAGCCCATACGGGGATGTCGGTCAGTCCATTATCGCCTTTTGGTTTTGAGCCGTTGTTGGGACTTGGCGGGGCGCTGATTGGACACGCC
>JAYVNW010000312.1:0-2266 GCA_043758225.1 Candidatus Kuenenia sp.
GGGGGCATCTGAAAAACAGACTGCAGAAATCAAGGCCTCTGGTCGCCCGGACACTGTTGTCGAATTGTCCGATGCTGTCCTTGAGCAGATTCAGAAGTCGCGTCCGTCTTCGGCTTTAAAGTCTACTGACACACCAGACAATGCGGAGGACAAACTTGAGACGAATCCTACGGCAAACGGAGTTGCGCGACAAGAATTTAACTTTGCCGAGCGAGGTCGTTGCGTCGTGCTGTCGTCGTCACACAAAAGTCCTGTGACTCCGGGGATTGTGATTTTGCTGTCAGCGCAGGACACTCCCGAAGAAGAAATCGTGCGGCTTTGGGGACCGATTTTGAAGTCACACTGTCTTTCGGTCATTATTCCGCAGAACCCGGAATCCGCGAAGCTGACAACCGAAGACATCCCGCTGGTCATGACAACAATTCGCGCCGTTGTGTCCAAAACCGGTGCTGACCTGCGTCGTGTTTTCGTGGTGGCAGATCGGTTACAATCCTCGCTGGCATGGCAATGTACTTTTGGTGGACCATCGCCAATTCGCGGCATTGCATTGACGGATGGCTGGTTCGCAAACTCGGAAATACAGGGTTCTGAAGGGGCCGGGCTTTCTGTGCTGCTGTTGGACCAAACTCCCGGAGCGACATCCAATGCGTTACGGGAGTTAAGTCTCAAATCATTGACAGACGCTGGTTTCTGGGCACCGCTGCCGACCATCGCGTCAGATAAAAGCTCAGACAACCATCAAAAACGAGCTGTGCGGTGCATTGGCGACTGGTCTCTACAGACTCGGTCCTTCTGATTCACCATAAATGCGGCGCGTATCGCTCAGCATTTTCTCGACGGGTTGCATCCTCTATACTTTGCCCGTCGTCGCTGGCAATCAGTTTCACTATAAGCCGCAAGGCGTTCGCGAACTGATGATGCTGTGAGCCGCAAAGCGCTAGCTGCGGGCAAATAGTTTGAAATACCATGGAAAAACACCCGCGGCTAGCGCCTTGCGGCTTCTATTCGTATCGATTCGTCAGGCAGACAAGATGAGCAGTTCAGATATTGATATCTCTTCGTCACGCGTCCTCATCGCGGACGATATACAGCAAAACCGCGAATTGCTCGAAGCGTACCTTGCCGATGAAGGATACGAAATTCTGATGGCATCTGATGGCCAGCAGACAATGCAACTTGTAGATCAACAACAACCGGACCTGATTCTGCTCGATATCATGATGCCGCGGATGAGCGGTTATGAAGTCTGCTCGCAGATCAAAGGGGATCCAGCTCGCCGAGGAATTCTGGTCCTGATGGTGACGGCACTGAATGAAGCGGGTGACATCGAAAAAGCCGTTAATGCTGGCTGCGACGACTTTCTCACGAAGCCCGTGAATCGCCTTGAACTTCGTACCCGCGTGCGTTCACTTCTTCGAGTTCGTCATTTGGCGAACGAACGTGACCGCCTTCTCGCTTACCTTGAAGAAATGGAACACCGCATTCTGCGCGGTGATGGTTAAAAATGTCCAATCAGGAAGTTGTTCCTTCAACCCTTGCCGAAGCCTCTGCCGTCGGCAATAGGTTCATCGAAGTCGTCGTGCGCAACCGACGGGCTCAACCGTTCTTCGGTCGCCATCCATGGGTGTTCGTCGGTGCCGTTGATCATGTCAACGGCATGAAGACGGAAGATGTGCCACCGGGATCGATTGCAAAACTTGTTAATTCCGATGGTCGCTTCATTGCATGGGGTTTGTTCAATCCCGTCAGCCGCATCGTTGCGCGACTGTATTCATGGCAACTTGATCAGCCTCTCGATGCAGCATTCTGGCAAGCCAGGATTCATCAGGCCGTTGAATCGCGTCGCGCGATGTTTGATTTAAATTCGTCAGGCACCGGCTGCAGATTGATCTTCAGTGAAGCTGACGGACTGTCCGGCTTGACAGTGGATTTCTACGGCGGTTACCTGCTGGTTCAATTCACCAGCCTGGCTCTGTTTCTGCATCGGGATGCAATTTTGACCGCACTGCAGACTGAAGTGAATCCCAAAGGCATCTGGCTGCGAACCGAAAAAGGTATGCGTGAAGCAGAGGGCCTCGATGTCATTGACGGCTTGTTGTCAGGCCAGGAGCCGCCGCGTCCTTTGTTTATTGATGAATTGGGTGTCACGTACGGTGTCGATGTCCAGCAGGGACAGAAGACGGGATGCTATCTCGATCAGCGAGACAATCGCCAGGCCGCGAGTCGATATCTGAAAGGTGCCAGCGTTCTGGACGCCTTTTGTTTC
>JAYVNW010000313.1:0-2465 GCA_043758225.1 Candidatus Kuenenia sp.
GGCATCGGCGAGCAAACCGGCTCCGTCGTAGATGAAAGATTCTCGTCGATCCATGGTGCCGTCTCCGGTGTCGTCAACCGATTTGCCGATGCGGCGTCCAAGCGCATCGTACTGATACTGCACCGATTTTGTCACCACGTTTGTGGACGTTTTGAACGTGACTGCCGCAAGTTGATTGGCGTGGTTCCAAGTGTATTCAGTTTTGGCTCCGGTGGTGATGTTGGTTTTGCTGGTTTGGTTGCCTTCCAGATCATACGTGTAGGTGAATGTGCCATCGGACAGAATGCGGTTGTGGGTGCCGACGGTGTAACTGGACGGACTGGAAGTCCATCCTCCGGCAGAAGTGCGATCGCCGTTGGCGTTGTAGGAAAATGTTTCGTCGGTTTGCCCGGTGTAGTCGGCACCGGTGAGTTGACTCGTGGCGTCGTAGGAATAAGTGGTCAGGCCGTCGATGACGGAGTTCATTGATGTCAACCGATCGGCGGCGTCCCAGGTGTAGGTGTAGCCAGCAATGCTCGACGATTGAGCGACGTGTTGCAGACTCGTCAATCGACCAGCGGTGTCGTAAACGTAGTTTGACGTGGCGACGGCATTGGTGGTCGTCAGTGATTCGTAACGGGCGATCGATGTGAAACGTCCGACGGAGTCGTAATTCATGTCGATCCGTTTGTTTTTCACTGCATAACCAGCGGATGAGTTGCCGTCGGTTTGCGTGATCTGTGACATTCTTCCAGCAGGGGAGTTATCAAGTGCATGGCACCTGTGTGTGTTGCTTCATTGAAAAATTGAATCACGACACACTCAGCCACACGCATGCGAATCCGGCACGGCAAAACCAATCAACCACCAGAGCCACGATCCGCCGAGAGAACGCGCCAATGGAGAGTGCGATTCGATCCGCGTGATGGTCACGCGCATGTGCAGTGTTAATGCCGCGCTTCACCGGCGAGCGAAGGGAGTCCGGTGCAAGCGGTTGGCTGCGCCGCACTTCGTTCCCCTTTTCCGTCGTAGCTGAAGGCTATTTTGGATTCATCTCAGCCAGACGCAGTAGGGTGGCGCAAGGCGTGCTGCTGCAACGATTTGGCGGTATCGCGACTTCATTCTCTTCGGATGGGAGGTCATGTCGGCTTTTACGGCACAGATTGTGGAGCGGCCGAGTATGAACCTAAGGGGGTTGTGTGAGTTTCTGGAGTCCGCATACTGCCATAGGTCCACGATGCTATTGACGTCAGTCGTCAAGATGTCGAAGACGAGTGCTGTCGCGACGCTATCGACCCGACCCGTGACCGGGCTCATACCTTCGGGGAGTCTCTGCCACGACTCCCTATCAGCTGAGAATTCCACTGCTTTGTTCTGAGATGTTGTCGGCCGGGCACCGCCCTTCACGGCCGGTTCAATAAACATCGCGTAGCCGGGAACACCCGGGCATAACGCATGCACGTCTGGAGGCCGTGCACCTGGCGACTTGATAAGCCAAAATGTCCTGCCTACACGCTGGATGTCGGCGGCCTTTCTGTCGAAAATGGCGTCACTGCCCTCACCGGCATGACCTCCCATCACGCTCATGACGCACCCCGCGGAATCAAGCGCCGCTTTAAGAAGTGACAAGTCGAACTCCATTGAGAGTTGTGCCGCTGCCGTTCGCCAGCGGTTGATCGGACGGTGGCGCCGCCCAGTGCAGCCTAAAGAATTGCGCTAACCCGATAGCACACCGGCATATAATTCATTTCAGCGGTTTTATCTCGGTGACGGTTGAACTTTATCCCGGCGTGGACTCTCCTGCAACCATCGCGGTGGAAACCCTGATAAGACGCAAAGCTCCAGCCTACAGTTGGGCTGCTTATTTGTAAATGGGGGAAACGATGAGCTTGGCCAAATTTCGACAGCGGCTACACGAATCATCCTACGGATGAAAATGATAAGAAATGGTTCCCAGTGTGGACGGCACGTTACGCTGGGGGAAAAATGCTCAACGAGGGTCTAAAGATCGAATCACCGTGTTGCCGGACTGCTGCCCCCAGGATTTGATCGAGCAGTTAGAAAAAGTTCGACGTCACCACAAACGCGATTTGGAAGCTGGATTCGGTCGAGTCTATCTTGCCTCACGCGCTGGAGCGAAAATACCCGAACGAGAGCAGCGAGTTTGCGATTGCGAATCACGCAAAGCAAGCGTTATTCCTTCTCAGCGGTTGCCGGAGTCGAACGAACAATCGATGTCATTTCCTTCTGATACTGATCCAGAAGTTCAAGTGTCGCCGGGTGATGATCGTCGTATCGGCAGCCACATCAGAGAGGCTAACGCGGCAGCGGGTGACGTGTCGCCGCTTGCGACAGACGTTGGATTCCGGGTTTCCTGCGACGATGAAGCGATGGGCGTCTCGCTGGACGACGACATTGCGTCCGTTGAGGACAAAACATCCGTCGCTGCATTCGAACCGACAGTATTCTGACCGCTATCGGCCTGT
>JAYVNW010000314.1:0-8527 GCA_043758225.1 Candidatus Kuenenia sp.
ACCGCAACGCGTTGAATGTGTCGATTCCGTCGGCGAGCGGGGGATGTTAATCCCCTGTTTTACGTCTGATGGACTTGAAAATCAGGCGGCTCACGTCCCCCGCTCGTCAAGCGTACCCTAATTTGTTCACTGGTGAATATTAACCAATTTTATGGACTCCGCGACCGAATGTGGCAGGTTCATTCCAGCGTTTTGAACATCGATCGACTTTATCCTATTCGCTGTATATTGCCGGGATTCAAATCCCAAAGTCAGCGATTGAATTCCTGTCCCCTCGAGGGTAGACTTCCGGTCTCAATCGTTGATGTCTCAAAGTTCTCACGCCTTCAGCGATGAAGTCCACTGCCGAATATTGGCGGGGATTTCGAAAACGTCACTCTCTCTGCCAATGCCGTTCATTTCAACATGGAGTGTTGAAGCGACTGCAGAGATCTCAATCTGCTCAAAACTGATTTGGTGTTTCAAGGAGGAACCACGATGAACAGCTTTCGCCTGCGTTTGTTTTCGCCAGAAGAAAATATCACGAGCAATCTCGAAACGTCCCGTCAGAATGCCCTTCACAACCGCATTTCCGATGAGATATTCGAAGACCTCATCCCAATCGATCGGGCTCGTCGCTCAGTGGTCATCAGCGGCCGATTCATGGAACCACAGGATCGCGCTCGAATTCTGCAGCACAACAACTGCTGCCCTGAATGTGCGCAGCACGACGTTGAACCACTCGAACTGGCCGACGCTGTCATCAGTCCTAAGAATCGCATGCCAGTACCAGGTACAGCCACAATCGTCGGGTTTCACTGCAACGATTGCGGCACTGAATGGCCCGTGTATGAGCTCTCGCGCCGCAAGGGTTGATCCCCGATTATGAATTTGCGCTGAAATAATTTCTGTAATTTGCCGTAGTAATGACTTTCAGTGCGTCCGAAAAATGACGGACTGGAAGTGCATCAAACATCTTGCGACCCCGGATGTTTTTTCGGGACCATTACTATGTTGTCGGTTGTTCGAAATCATCGCATGTTGCAATCACATTCGACATGCGTTGAATAACGCTTTGACTTTGTTCGTACGGTTGAGTCGTCAGAATCACGCACCAACGCGACGACGCAGGATTCATCCACATCATTGTGCCGGATGCTCCCCAATGTCCGAATGCATCTGCCGGAAGAAAGTCGCTGAACGTCGCAGTGTGATCCAGCCAATTGCGCCGCCAGCCAAATCCCCAGCCACGCTGTGACCTGTCAGCTTCCGCCAGTCCGGTGACGTGCTGTGTCTGATTCGCAATACTTGAACGAACGACATACCGATTCCAGATGGTATTTGTGGCGCGACCTGGAAATTGAGACTCGCCCTCGTTCAACAGACACCTGGCTAATCGCCCGAGATCTTCAGCTGTCGAAGTCATACCGCCCCAGGCCGCACCAAGAGTTCTCCAGTAGCGACTGTTCCAGCCCCAGTCAGACGCTGCGTGCTGCCAGACAGGCAAGTCACACGGCAGCACCGTTGGCAAAAGTTCCTCGGCAGAATCCTCGGGAAGCCCCAACCAGGAACTACTCATTTCCAAAGGCTGAAAGACTTTCTGCAGCAAGTGATCCGCACAGGTTGTTTGAGTCATTGACTCAACAATCCTCGCTAACACTGCGAACCCCATGCTGGAATAACGACAGTCAGTTCCTGCGGCAAAATCCGGATTCACTTCCGCCGTCGCATTCACAAATTCCTGAGTGCCCGCGTGAGCAATTCGCAACTCCTTATTTTGCGGCAGCATGTCAGGCAGTCCCGACGTATGAGTCAACAAATGTCGAACCGTGATTTGCCGCAGAGGTCCACGACTAAAGCCGGGCAAAAGATCTCGCACCGGGTCGTTCAGGGCAAACCATCCGTCAGCCGCGAGCTGCACAGCAGCCATTGCGACGACCGGTTTGGTGATCGATGCGATCAGATAGCGGCGATCGTTCAGTTCTGCAGCTGGCAATGGAACAGCGTCAGAGTACAAAGACATCGAATTCGCGCCGGCGTATCTCACACGCAATTTCTGGCCGCCAGCATCTCCTGCCGCAATATCCAAAAACTTTAAACTCGATTTCGCGGCAATTGAAAGAAGTGATTGTTCAATGCCCATGGGCACAACTTTCTGAATCGATAAACAGGTGGGCGACGGCTGAACTTAAACAAGTGTCAAGTCTGCGGCGAATTCCAATGATGTCTGAATTCGACGATCCAATGCGCGAGCATAACACGCGGTTGTGGTATCCTGTTTTCATTGGCATGATATATCGTAGCGTTTTCCACAGTCTCGGGGGGAGAAGGGACATGCAAACGATTGCCGTTGAAGTCTTCATTTCATCCCGCACGCGGTATTAATGGCCAGTCTTTGCAGGCACTCCAGCTGAGTTCGCGAATTTGTCGCACCGCGCGAATTTGGTGATGTTCAGCCGCTTGGCTATTAGTTCGCGAGAATCTCGCCGACGTGTCCCCAAACCGGACTGCACTCAAAGCCGCAGTTTTACTATCCTCGCGCGAGAACTCGGCCGTTCGCCGTACGCCCCGCAACCCGCACTCTTTTTCCCACTGAGACGGAACGATGGATATCAAGTTTTACAACACACTCACCAACACGACCGAGACCTTTCAGCCCGTGGAATCGGACTGCGTGAGAATGTACAGCTGCGGGCCGACGGTTTATGACTTCGCGCACATCGGCAACTTTCGTTCGTTTCTGTTCGCGGACGTGATTCGCCGTACCCTGGAATTCTTCGGTCATAAAGTTCATCACGTGATGAACATCACTGACGTCGGTCACATGACTGACGATGCAAACGCCGACGGTGCCGGTGAAGACAAGATGGAAGCGGCGGCTCGCCGGGTGAAAGAAGATAAGAAATCAGGCAAGGTCGCGGAAGGTGCCGTTGCCAATCCCGATGATCCGTATCAAATCGCGAAGTACTACACGGATGCATTTCTGCAGGACGCTCAGACTCTGGGCGTCAAAGTCTCATTCGAATCCGATAACATCCTGCATGCGACGCAGAACATCGACATCATGCAGGAGATGATTGCTCAGTTGATCGCCAAAGGTCATGCCTATGTCGGCCCCGACGGCGTAGTCTATTACAGCGTCGAAAGTTTTCCGAACTACGGCAAGCTCAGCGGCAATACTCTCGACCGACTGCTGACTGGTGCTGGCGGACGCATCAGCGATGAAAACCAGGTTAACAAGCGTCATCCGGCCGACTTCATGCTGTGGAAAGCGGACAGCTCGCACATCATGAAATGGGATTCACCGTGGGGCACTGGCTATCCAGGCTGGCACATTGAATGTTCATGCATGGCTCGCAAACGACTGGGTCGCGACGTGATCGATATTCATACGGGCGGCGAAGACCTGATCTTTCCGCATCATGAATGTGAGATTGCCCAGACCTGCGGTGCGACTGGGAAAGACACGTTCGCTCGCTTCTGGATGCACGCTCGCTTTCTGATGGTGGAAGGCGAAAAGATGTCCAAGAGCAAAGGAAACTTCTGGACAGTACGTGACGTCCTTGAAGGCCGCGCGACGGGCACGCAGGTGCATCCGGCCGTCCTGCGTCTGGAACTCATTAAGTCACATTATCGAGCCAACATGAATTTCACAAAGAAGGGTCTGCTGGATTCCGCTGGTGCTGTAAAACGCCTGACAGACTTCCGCGCGAAGCTTGAAGCCGCGTGTGGTGGAAAGGCTGAAGTGGTAAATCTGGACTATCCTATCCTGAAAGAATTTGCAGAAGCACTTGCGGATGATCTGAACGTTGCCGGTGCATTGGGCGCGATTCTGCCTTGGGCGACTTCCACGCCGTCCGATCCTGCGGCTGCATTGGGAGCGTTAAATTGCATTAACAGCGTTCTCTGCATCGCGCCACTGGATTCTGCATCGACGGGTGCCATTCAGGTTTCCGGCGAACAGGCGGCGATTGACGCACTCTGCCGACAGTTAGATGAAGCTCGCAAGAACAAAGACTTCAAAGCAGCTGACGCCCTGCGAGGCCAGATCCAAAGTAAAGGTTATGACGTGCAAACGTCACCAAACGGTACCGTTGCAGAAAAACGATTGGCATAGGAACGGACCCGTCTCGCGTCGCCGAGATGTCTGTACTTTAGTAGTCCATGGACTGCGCTGCTTCAAAGGGATTGTGGCTCATTGGCGGTGATTCCTTTTCCGTTGTCCGACAAAAACAAGTAGGGGGAGCGAGTCTCGCATTAAGGACTTGGCGTGCCCGTCACAACTGGCTCGCGAATCCTGGCATTTGGGTGGTTGCCGACGAGAGTCCACCCTGCGGAAGGATGTGGGATTCAGATCGCTACAAATGCCGTTCTTCGCATGACAAGAACCACAAATCGCTGCCCGTTCAATGCGTGTAATCCGGCGAATCGCGCCGTACCGGCAAACTGACGCATACCGCTCGCCCTTCATTAACGGGGATTTTGTGGAAAATACTGGGTATTTTCGGCCTTATCGGGAAGGCAAACAGATTCCGACCGCATTTCCCCTCACACGAAGTAACTTATTTTTGATCCATAGTGCCTTGAGTTGCGTTATCCCGGCTCAAGTTGCCATTTAAACAACGTTACGACGCTAAACTTCTGACGCTGTTTCACACTTCAGAGTATTGGGAGATCGATCTATGTCGAATCCGTCAAATCTATTCCTGAGTACGGGCCGTCGAAATTCAGGAACCGGATTGCTGGCTGTGATGCTGCTGTCGGGAGTGGCGGTTGCTGTGAGCTGGATGATCTATTCCAGCTTTCGAATCGATGTCAGCAGCGGCGAGATTGCAGTTTTGACCCACAAGGTTGGAACAGATCTCAGCAACGGCCAGGAAGTCGCGCCGGATGAAAGCTATAAAGGCATCCAGCAAAAAGTGCTGACAGAAGGTCGCTACTTCTACAATCCGTATTCATGGTCATGGGAAGTCGTTAAGCAGATCGAAATCATGTCCGGTGAAATGGGCGTGATGGTGAGTCTGACCGGCGATGATCTGGGCTATGGCGAATTCCTTGCCAGGGTCGATGACAAGGGTGACGCGACAACCAAGGGGATCATGCCGGGCGTTTTGAATCCCGGACGATATCCGATCAATCCTTATGTTTACTCCGTGGAAGTCCACAAGCCGATCGCGATTCCAGCCGGATTCAAAGGTGTCGTCACAAACCTTGCTGCTCCGTTGGCACCAAAGCCAAATCGCCTGCTGGTCGATGCGGGCGAACGCGGCGTGCAGGAAGCCACACTTGAACCTGGAACACACTATCTAAGTCCCTATGTCTACCGTGTTGATCTGGTTGATTGCCGCAGTCAGCGATTCAATCTTGGCGAAGAAGGCGATATGGGATTTCCATCCAAGGATGGATTCTGGGTAAGTCTTGATGGCGTAATTGAGTTCCGTGTTGATCCTGTAAAAGCGGCCGAAGTCTACGTGCTGTTCAATCAAGACGACAATGGCCCGGCGATCGATGAAGAAATTGTCAAGACAGTGATTATGCCGAATGCTCGCAGCTTCTGTCGTTTGCAGGGATCAAATTCATCAGGCCGTGAATTCATCCAGGGAGAGACTCGCAAAGCATTTCAGGAAGCCTTCGAAGTGTCCATGCGAGAAGCATGTCAGCCGTTGGGAATTGAGATCATCCAGGCATTGATTACTCGTATTCGTCCACCGGAACAGATCGCTCTGCCAGTGCGAACTCGCGAAATCGCCAAACAACAGGAACTTCAATACAAACAGCAGACATTGCAGCAGGAATCAGAACAGAAGCTGGCGATCGGCAAAGCCATGGTTGATCAAAAGCAGGCGTTGGTTGGTGCTGAACAGAAGGTCGTGCAGGTTACAACTCAGGCGGAGCAGGAGCAGGAAGTTGCGTTGACAAAGGCCAACGAAAACCTGGCCGTTGCACAACTGAAGCTGGATGCCTCGATCGATGAAGCGGCCGCCATCGAAGCTCGCGGCAAAGCTGCTGCGGATGTGGTTCGCTTCGACAACGAAGCAGAATCCGCTGGCTGGAAGAAAGCCGTCGAAGCGTTCGAAGGAGATGGCAAAGGCTACGCTCAGTATGTGATGTTTCAGAAACTGTCGCCAGCGTATCAACGCATCATGGTGAACACGGCCGACAGTCCGATTATGAAAATTTTTGAATCATTCAACGAAACGCTTTCGGCGGACAAATCGCCGATTCCGCTTTTGACACAACCATCGACAGTTCCGTCGGCCTCTGAATCAGTCGTTACGCCGGAATCAGAGCCGGATACAACGCCAGCCAAACCGCCTGTCAAAATCAAAGCGGAAGCCCCAGCGGAAACGCCCACACCAAAAGAAACACCACAACCAGTACCACCAGAACCTGAGACTCCAGTCGCAGAAGCAACTCCTTCGGCGGAGACGGCACCTGAAAAGGAATAACCACAAAGTAACAGCGTCCGTGAGACGCAGCATTCGTGAGTTCATCTGATTTCAAGTTCCGCAAAGATTCAAGGGAGATACATTTATGAACACATCATCCAGCAAACAATGGTCCCGATTTGGCCTCGCTGTTCCCGTTGTTCTGGTCATGTTCTTTGGCCTGGAATTTTTCCAATGGACATTCAATCGCGTCTACGTTCCGCAGGGACACAGCATAGTTCTGCGATACAAGGGGCCTCCGCTGCCGTTTCTGCCAGGCAATCGCCCGGTCGCACAACCCGGTCAATTTGCGAAGGTTGATGAAAACGGCCGGCCGCTGGAAATCGGCATCCTCAAAGACATGCGTGGACCAGGACGACATTTTCTGTGGATCGGCTGGTGGGAAACAAAACTGATTCCGGACGTGACAGTCAAACCGGGCGAAGTGGCGGTGGTCTCCAGCAAGATGGGTGCAGACCTGAAGAATGGACAGTTCCTTGTCGATGGTGATCTGGATGAAACTACTCAGAAGGGCATTCTTCGCAAGGTGTTCGGACCTGGAACGTATCGCATCAATGACTATGCATACAACGTCAAGGTCATCCAGGAAGAGACCATAACATCCGGCCAGCAGGTGAAGCACGCTGGCTGGGTTTCGATCCCCACGGGGTACGTTGGTGTCGTTACGAACCTCACCGACAACCCGCTTACGAAAACAGCCCCCGGCATTCAGGACAATGTCCTGCAGCCGGGCTTGTATCCAGTCAATCCGAACGAACAACACGTGGACATTGTAGGCGTCGGATACACGGAAAAATCGGTCAAGACACACCTCAAGAACGCAGGCAACGTGCCGATCCTGGATGAAAGCGGTGAACCAACGGTCGTCGATGATGAAAGCGGAATTTCATTCCCGTCCAATGACGGCTTTCGTATTCATATGGACTTCACCGCAGTGTGGGGCATCATGCCCGAACAGGCCGCAGATGTGATTCGAAAATTCGGCACGCTTGAAGCCGTCGAAACTAAGGTCGTCCTGCCTCAGATCGAAAGTATCTGCCGCAATCAAGGTTCATCACTCGGTGCTGTCGATCTTCTGGTCGGCGATACACGTCGCAAGTTTCAGGAAGAAGTGTCTGATGCTTTTGAAAAGATCCTGAAGGACAAGGATCTGAAACTGTTACACGGCTTTGTGCGAAACATTCATATTCCATTGGAAGTCCGCAAGCCGATTCAGGAAAAGTTTGTCGCCGACGAATTGAAACTCACACGCGACCAGGAATTGCTGACCGCCGGAACCGAAGCTGAACTTCGCGAGGCTGAAAAGAAGGTTGAACTCGAAACGGAACGCATCAACGCAGAAACCAAGAAGCTTGTCGCTCAGGCCGAAGCCGAAGGTGGCAAAGAATCCGAAGAAACCAAAGCAGAAACCTTGAAATTGTCTGCTGTCATCGCCCGCCAGACGGCTGAACTGGAAGCGCAGGCCACGGTGACGCTTGGGAAAGCAAAAGCCGGTGCGAAACAACTGGAAGCCGAAGCAAAGTCTGAACTATTCGCACTTGCAGTGTCAGCATTCGGATCGGGTTCTGCTTACAACCAATGGACGTTCGCAACAGGTCTGCCCGAAGACATACAACTTGACACGCTCTACGCCGGCGAAGGCACCTTCTGGACAGACCTGAAAGGCTTCACCGACGTGATGGTCGGCAAACAGGCTCAGCAGCAACAACGGCAACAAGAACAATCGCGGCAGAAAACCAGCTTAGGACCGCTCGGGAAGTAATTGCCTGTTTGTTGGTAAGTTGGCGAGCATCAGCGTGGAGATAACGCAGCCAGGAAGAGTCCCGGCGTGGAGACAATCGTAGCGAAATTGGCGTTGCATTCCGGAAATCTGCGACCAGCTGCGGCCTGACCTCCGTGTTCTTTGTGCTCTTCGTGGTAGAAATCGCATTTGAAACCACGGAGAACACAAAGGGCACGGAGGCAATTCATTGTCACGTGTCGTACGACCGGCCTGAACGAGTTTTCCGGTCTGAATAAAGCAAGAGCTGAACAGCACCGCTATCCAATAAACGCACCTTCGCGAGGTGCCAGAATCCAGATGTCGCCAAAGTCAACTG
>JAYVNW010000315.1:0-2907 GCA_043758225.1 Candidatus Kuenenia sp.
AGCTGCTCCGGTGAAACTCGCTGACGCCCAAAGTCGTCGATCAGCAGACAACCACAATTGCTTTTCATCTGCAATGGTGCTTCGCTGGTATTGCTCACGGGGTCGTGACGAATTTCCAGACTGTCCAGAGTCAGCTCTCCTCCAACAATCACCGTCGGTCGGCGAACGCGTACCCAGCGGCGATCGAAATGAAGTCCGTCGTCCGGTTGCTCAACAATCTCGTGATAAGCGGGGTCGAAGAGCGTAATGATTTCACGTCCGTCGATAAGAGCGTAGGGAATCCAGATTTCCTGTCCGAAGCAATGCGTCAGACAACGAGCAATCGTCGATTTTCCGTTTCCCGGCGCGCCGTAAAGGAACAGCCCGCTGGCGGAGTTCACTGCGGGGCCGATCATGTCAAACAGATCTTCAGACATCGACACGTTGAAGAACGCATCATCCAGTTCTTCGCGACGGATCGGCTGATCGCAGATCGCTTGTGCTTCGACGGAGATCACATAGTCGCCCAGCGGTACTGGCGCAGGTCCCGTGTAGGCACATTCCGCGTGCGATGTTTCTGCGCGGCGACGGCCTTCGTCCGTCAGTCCGAAAATATAGTCGTTCATGCTGGCACTGCCGCAGTGCAGGACCATGCGGCGTGACTTCAGACGTTCCATAATCCCTTCGATCATCCGAAACGGGACGCAAACTTCGCTGGCGATGGAACGTCCTGTCAGATTGCCGGACGAGCGCAGCAATCGGCAAATCAAACCTTCGATGAAAGGTTCGTTCAGCCCAAGTTCATGCAACGACGCTGGATCTGATGGCCAGAAATTCTCCCCGGCCAGCAATGCTGCCAGCAACGCGGGATCAGCGTGCTTTGATTGTTGAGGTCGTGCCATTAACATTGATGCTGAGTCTTAGTTGGAGGTCCAGTGGGATGCAGTTTCAGGGCGGCCGAACAAATATCCCTGGGCGAGTTCAAACCCAAGTTCCTGACAGATTTCTGCTTCTTCAGGCGTCTCAACACCTTCTGCCAGCGGTATAACATTCAGGTCTCTTACGATGCGAATCAAAGACTGAATCGTCGCACGATGTTGTGGAGGGCTGTAGTTCAGACCGTGAATAAACTTCACGTCAAATTTCAATACGTCTGGCGGCACTTCAAAAAGTTCTTTCAAGCGAGCCTGACCAGCACCAAAGTCGTCGTAGGCCAATCCCATTTTCAGGTTGCGAGTCACGTCGCGAACTTTTCGCAGGACTTCGCTTGATGCTACGGCTCCTTCGTGTACTTCCAGAACGATCTGCATGTCGGGGAATTCGGCACGCAATTGTTCCAGAGAGGTAAAGAGTTCTGTGCCCTGCAGTTCGATTGGATGTGTATTGAGATAGAAATGTGTGTTGCCAAGACACTCGCCAATACGCAGGCCTTCGGTGCGACAGACCTGACTCAACTGTGCTTCAACGTTGCGAGTCGCTGCGACGCGGAACATCTTGTCGGGTGTTTCCAGTCCCAGCAGATAGCTTCGGGACAGCACTTCGAAACCCACGCGAGCGTTATCACTCAAACGCAGAATCGGCTGATAGTAAGGTCGCAGTGCAGGGCGGCGCAGCAGCTTTTCGAACTGCACATGTGCCAACGCTTCCGCAGATACGTCTGCTGTGATCGTGGAACTCATATTTTCATCTGTTGACGACTGCAACGTAAACATCGCGCTACCGAAATGCAGAACGTCACCCGAACGCAGTCCTGTCAGATTCTGCAGTTTTCGGCCGTTCAGCAACGTGCCGTTGGTACTGTTGAGATCGCGAACAAAAAGGTCGCGATTGATCGTCAGAATTTCTGCGTGGCGTCCGGAAACAGTCGTATCAGAAAGGCAGAGATTGCTTGATGGATGCCGCCCAACAGTAAATGTCGGGCCAGCGACATTGACGCATTGGTTCGAGTTGTTTTCTCCCGCGCTTCGCGACAGAACCCACAATCCTTCCGGAAGGTTGGCCATCGCGTCGTTTGATACATGTGTTCCGTCAATGCCGTTGTGGGATACGCTCAAAGCGGACGATTCAAGAATTCCTGCCATATAACAGTGTCCTTAGTCACATGATGATTCAGGTCAACAGTTTCTCGGGTAATTCAGTTTTGGGTGCGAGCAAATACAAACTGATGACTAAAGGCAACCGTATGTCATGTTCGGAGAAATGCGGAGCAATCACACTGGCGTAAACACAAAGACCGTCATGGTTGATTACTTTGAATCGAATTTGCAGCTTCGATGTTTAAAAACAGGCACATAAAACGCTCCCGCTAAAATCCGACGAACGTCGGATTTCGTCCCAATCGAATCGATCGTCATACCCGGCAAAAACGGGCAGCATTGGGAGCGAACTGGTAACGCCTGTTAATCCGGCACTTAAAGTGCTCTCGATTTTTGTAACTTCAAAGCAAGGCATCCACTCGATCAACCGGCAGAAACTGCCGAAATTTTGCAAGCATGGTGACAATGCAGGTCGAGTCTCAAAAGAAGACTGTTCGGACTGGGTCAGGATGTTCTGATTTGCCGAAAATAAACATAGCGAGATAGCAGCCGGGGCGGGCTGCGCTTGCTGAAGTTGGTTGAACTTTACAAGCAGGTGTCGGAACAGATCACTGATCCGCTTGCTAACGACGAAGGCTCGGGCAGGAGGCCCGTCCATGACAGAAGCAGAAGTTATTGAAATTCTGCGTAGCAGTCTTAATGAGCTGTTGCGCTGGGTCGGATTTGGAACACTGACCGGACTGGCAGCCAAGGCCATTATGCCAGGGCGAGATCCAGGCGGCGCAATCGCGACAATGTTGACGGGCATCGCAGGGAGCGTGATCGGCTGCGGCACCGCATTGTTTTTCTGGCGCGACATGTCGATTGATCCGATCAGCATGAAGGGGTTTTT
>JAYVNW010000316.1:0-2974 GCA_043758225.1 Candidatus Kuenenia sp.
CGACGACAACCTCCAAGACATTTACAAAGGGAGTCGGTGTCTATCTTTTTCGCGTGCGTGCGCTGAATAGCTGCAATGCCCTGACGATGTGGCAGGAGGGTGCCTTCGCTATTGCGGCAATGCAGTTTGTGACTGTGAACAACAGCGAGGATCAGTGTATGGTCTGCACAAAACTGCCAGCAGAATCGCCAACTTCTACTGTGAGTGCAAACAGTGGTGATGGAGGATCCGCGGTTGATGTTACTGGACCAGAGACGGACGCAAGCCTCCAGGGTTTTAGTCAGGTTCAGAACCTATCCGATACCAATCCGCATCCGGTGAGCTTTGCAAAATTGACCATCGCTCAAGGTGTGGACACCACTGTGGATATGTGGGAACGACAGAATGCAGGGCTGAAGACCGTGGTTACCGTCCCAAAATCTCTTGCTCCAAACACTCCAGGGGGACGAATTGTCTCTCCACTGATACCATTTCAATGGACGTTTTCATCTGGCCAGTCAACAGGCGTTGCCTCGGGGTTCGTTGATGCTCGACTTAGGCTGAGTATCGCAAGGCCTGGCGGAGGATTCTTTTCGTTCGATGCCACAACCGATTCCAGCAATGCACGAAAAGTTGATGCCCCGTATCTGAATAGAACAGCATCCATCTTTGGTCGTCGCATGGGCATCGCTGGCATGCAGTACATTGATAACTCTACTGGCACCCCTGTATTGATTCGTGGCAACGGAACGACTGCGACGTTTACAGTCAGCGGCCCGAATAGTTACGCATCCACGGCGGGATCGTTCGTCAAGCTTTCCGGTGGCACGGGTGGATGGCAGGTCCGGACCGAAACCGGCGATCAGTACAATTTCGACACTTCCGGAAAACTCACGTCTGTCGCAAAAATGGGTGGCCACGTTGTGAATCTGAGCTATCTCGCATATGACGCCGACGGTGATGGATTCATGAACGATCTGGGTTCCGCCACAGACCAGATGACTGGCGAAAGTGTGACGTATGCGTATGCTGCAGATCACCTGTCGTATACGATTACACACAGTGTTTTGCCGGGCCTTGCTGACGACCGTGCCTGGACGTACACAGTCAACGCAGCGGGACGCCTGGCGGAGGTTCTTGGCCCGGTCGATCCTGCGCAGCCGACCGCACCACGTCAGAAGGTAGTGCTCGACTATTATGACGCCACAAAGGAATTCCTGCTCAGGTCGATCGAGAAGCGTGACTCCTCGGCTGCAAATCCGCTCTATGAGCGAACAGAATTTGACTATGACTCATGGCTGAATCTAACGTCGGTCAACCGAAAGGGCGATGGAACAGCCTATCACTCGGATCGTGTCTGGGCATTCGAATCAGGTGAATCCAGGTTACTAAACGGGTCTCGAGTTCTTTCGGGATACGATCCGTTTGCAACCAACATTGATGTCAACTCGGCTATTGCGACCACTGGCGTGGAAGATATTATCACTCAACCCGGCGGACTCAAGATTTACCGAACCGTGGATCAATACGGGAAGACTCTCGTTGAAAAACGTGAATTTCAGGACGGTGACAGTGCGACTGCGATCAAAACCAGCGTGACTGAATACCAACGGAATGCTCATGGTCAGGTGCTGAAGATCACGGGGCCATATCTTGAAGTCGACGGTGTTGCAGGAGCCCCAGTCACAACGTACTTCTACGATACATCACGCCGACTTCAGAAACTGACGTATCCCGACGCATCAATTGAATTCTGGAATTATCCGAATGTCAACAGTCAGCCAGCGGGATCACATCAGCCGACGACATACCGTGACCGTGTCGGCCATGTGACAGTCTATGGATATGATCTTCAGGGAATGCAAACATCGGCGGCGGTCAAACAGTTGGAGAATCTGTTAGCAAACCCAGTCAATGATGAAACCAACGCTGGTCGAGCGATGTACACCGTCAACTCGACGTACATGGGTGACATGATCCAAACGCAGACGCTGCCTGACCAGAACGGCGGCACTGGCGATGCGCCCGCAGTACGATACTACTACGATTCGATGATGCGCCTCGTCCATACGCGATATACCAGGACCAGCCAACTCAATCTCACGCCCACGTCAGACGATCGCTGGGTATCCCAAGGGTACGATAGCCACGGTTTCCTGAGCTGGGCCACGAGCGAATACTCGACAACTGGGTTTAGCGGCGGGATGAATGGTACGCCGTCTGTCGTACCATCTTCCGCTCGAACCGATTTTGAATACGACATTGCCGGTGGTGTCACAAAGATCCTGCTTCCGGATCCGGATGGTATTGGCAGTCTCCCTCGCCCAGTCTACGACTCGATCAATGATGCGTGGGGAAGAGTCAAATCGACTATCAGTCCCGGACCGCAACTGGAGGCGAATCGAAAAACAGACTACGCCTATAATCCGTTCGGTGAACTGAAAACGATGCAGTTGCCGGACCCAGATGCAGACACCGGGCAAACCATTGAGAACCTTTCTCCGATCATTCACCAATTCTACTACGATCTACTGGGTCAAGTGCATCAGCACGATACTGCGTCTCCCAACGGTACCGTTCTGATTCGCCAGTTCAGCAACTATAACTCAGAAGGGCAAGTGGCTTGGGAAACGCAGACCTATGGGAGTGCCGTTGGTGAAGCCAACACATTCAACCAGCGGAATTTTTATGCGTATGATGCGGCCGGGCGAGTCACCAAAGCCTGGGTCGCAGACGGCCCAACCAACGTGTCGTCCTATCAATTGACACAATATGCCTATAACGACGCGTTGAATACCATCACCATGACCGATCCTCTCGGAAATGTATGGGTTTCAGAATACGATTCGATCGGGCGACTCGTAGAAACGACATCTCCTGACCCTGATGGATCCACAGGTGTCGGTGGTGTCAATAATCCCGCGTTGATCACGCAGTATCAATATATTGATGGCGACAATGGCATTGGAGGATTGCTGGCCGATTCACACGTTGG
>JAYVNW010000317.1:0-3060 GCA_043758225.1 Candidatus Kuenenia sp.
ATTCGCTGAGGCAACACGTCACCAGATGGAGTCAGCTGGCGTAGAGCCGTCCAATTTCCGCCACCCTGATACGCACCGTCCCCTGTCGTTCCGATCAAACTGAACGTGTCAGGACTCAGCACCGAAACTTTGAACGTGCCATTTGCCGCAGAATTGCCCAACACACCTGAAATGCGAATTTCGTCGCCTGTCTGCAACCCATGTTGAGGCGATGTAATCACAATATTCGGAGTGTTGCTGGCGTTCGTGATCACGTTTGCCATCCAGGATCCAAATCCTGACGATGTGTCATACGCTCCGTTGCCAGTCGTGCCGTCCAGACTGAAGGTATTCGCGTCGATGACAGTGATTTTTTGCAGCCCATTCGCAGCAGTATTGCCATTCACATTATTGATCCGGATTCGCTGTCCCGACGTCAATCCGTGATCAGGCGACGTAATCACAATAGGACCAGCGTTCGACGCAGCACGAATAGTTCCTTGAAGAACCGTGTTCTGCATATCAACGGTGACTAATCCGCGACTGGAGCCGTCTGGCTGAAACTCCGGCACATACCAAGTGCCACTTGGACCTTTGTAGCTGACTTTGGCCGCAGTACCATCCACCCCATCCAGCCGGAATCTGTTATTGTCCAGGACTGTAACAGTATGTAAGCCGTTCGCTGGATGATTGACAGTTGGATCGGAGTTCACCAACCCCTGCAGAATGATTTGAGTACCAGTCTGCAGACCGTGATTGAAAGAGGTAATCACAACTGAACTCAGATCCTGAACCTGCTGAACAGGACCGCTGCGTGTCACATGCGGTAACACCGAGATTCCATTCCCGCCGTTGTTCTGAATTTGGTTGTCAAGAACAGCACCCGTAAAATTGCTGTCCGTCATTTTGAACTGGAGTCCATCCGATCCGGAAAACGACATTGTATTTCCCTGGATGACACCTGTGGTGTCGCTGTGGGCATTTGCGTCAATCATGATGGCGTTGGCTGCCGCACCAGTGATTGAGTTATTTACGATGCTCACATTGCTTGCAGGAGAATTTGTCAGGTCCAGCAATATCCCTTGAGTATTGCCGGCCACGCCCGGGCCGACAGCAAACTGAGACGCCGTCACCTTGTCAGGATCGCCAATCATCTGCCCCGCAACGACGCGGTTACCGGTGAAAATCGCAGAAATGTCGGCACCAATCAAATCGTCACCGAAGATCGCAGCGTCCTGTCCGATCTTCCGGTCGATGTCGATCACGAACCGAAGCTGTTCACCCGGATCAAAGTTATTGAACGTCAGTGTCAGGGTCTTTTTGCTGGCACTCACCACACTGCTGACAAGCCCTGGTGTTCCCGTCGATCCAACGACAGTAAATGGTTTTCCTGAGGATCCTTCATCGAACACCATGCCGACGCTGGTCAGATCAACGACGAAAGTCTGGATCTGCTCATTGCGGGTCGAGTTATTAGTCAAAACAAGTGGCTGCACGAATGTGTCGCCGTCGGCACGGAACAACAATCCGGCTCCTGCGGTAGCGTTGCCGATGCTGTTTTTCGCAATTGTTAATCCGTTAACCGGCGCATTGGTTGACTTGATGTGAATGAATTCTTTATTAGGTGAGCTGATCGCGATGTTGTCGACGATCCTGAAATTATCAGCTGTTCCCTGATTGACATTCAGCAAAATCCCTTCGATGTTGGACTTCGCAATAACCCGTGACTGCGTGATCAGGCCGTGACCGATGTCACTTCCATTTGTCGCTTCAATTTGAATGCCGGGGATTGTCGAATCGTCAATCGTGAAGGCATCTGTATCAGCATTATTCATGCTCAAATACATGCCGCGAGTTTTGCCTGCAGAGCTGAGATTCAATACGCCGCCGGAAATGACGACGTCCTCAACCGCAAATGTGTGCAGCCCCGTCACGTTCGTCAAACTGATATTGAAGCCGAAAGAATCATACTGCGACACATTGATGGATTCGATCGCAATGCTGTTCAGTGTCTTCCCGGACAGATTGATACTCAGAGCATCGCCGGACGACGCGGAGATTTGAAAGCCTTCCACAACAAGTGAATCGTGCGACCCAAGTGCTGTGTTGTCGATCACGATCCCGCCTGTAGCATTCTGGTACAACGCCTGGTTGTCAGGATTGATCACCAGCGCTGTCAGAAGTGTTCGAGCCTCAAGCGATTCAGAACACAAAGACGGCTGTGCCTGTCGGCGGCCGATTCGGCGAGTTGCGGATCGCTGGCTGAAATGAAGTCGAGCTGCAGAAAGCCATGTATTCAAAAGCATGTGAGTATTACCTAAGGAAATTGACTGACCTGGTTCATGGTCAATCGCGACTCATCAAAAAAAAATCTGACAACCACAAAGGCCGCACAACAACAACGACAACAAAGACCGCACACTTCAGAGATCCATGTCATCCGGCGAAAACTGCAATTGCGCAATCTTCCCTGCCAAAGGACAAAACCCTACGCATCATTCGTTCGGAACAACCGTCACAACCAATTGAGAAAAACGCCGACTGAGCGAGGAGTTTAGTCACGAATCCCCTCTTGAGACGACCAAAGCCTGCCTAGCCAACACATTCCTCTGAGTTCCCGCCAAAAACGTCGGCAAGAATCGCCGATCCTACCAGGACAACCAAAGGAGCGGCAGCATAGCGAATCTTTCTCAAATACTGCGAGTCCGAACACCCTGTAGGCATTTCCGGCAGGAAAACAGCCCAAGTTCCTACGCAATTCAGTTGCCGCGCGATTCAGTTGCCACGCGATTCAGTAAGTCGTTGTCGGCCAGAAAAGTGCCCTGTCATGCCTTTCATGTTAGTTTCGTTCAATCAGCCGGAACGCATTTGCGACGCTCAAAGAACAGAATATGCTGCAATCAATTAGGTCTCATTAGAATTAAGCGACCCTTTTCGTTTTGCCAATGCGAATTGAGACCCGAAACAGAAGATACATCAACTCCGTCGGTTTCCTGAGTCGTGATCGCAGGCCGCACTGCGTTCCGCAGACGATCTGAAGACAACGTTGCTGCCTGAATTATCCGCGATTCAAACCTTCGC
>JAYVNW010000318.1:0-5015 GCA_043758225.1 Candidatus Kuenenia sp.
GCTCATCGTGAAGTGCAAAGTGATGGCCGTTCAGGCGGGACTGCCGCCCATTTCACTTGATGCCATTGAAGCTCAATTCCTGGCTGGCGGCAACATTCAGCGAGTGACATTGGCGTTGATCGTGGCTCATCGAGCGGGCATTGAGCTCGACTGGGATACAGCGGCTGCTGTCGATCTTGCCGGACGCGATGTCCTTGAAGCTGTCCAGGTCAGCGTTTATCCTAAAGTCATTATGTGTCCGGATCCGAATTCAGGACATGGCGAAACTTTGAACGGCGTCGCCAAAGACGGTATTCAGCTCAAGGTTCGTGTACTCGTCACCGTGCGAACAAATCTGTCACAGCTCATCGGTGGCGCGACTGAATCGACTGTAATCGCTCGCGTGGGACAAGGCATCGTCACCGCAATTGGATCCTGCAACAGTTACCGCGATGCGCTTGCTGATCCACATAGAATCACGCGTCAAGTGCTGTCGCAGGGACTGGATTCTCAAACGGCTTTCGCAATTGTTTCAATCGACGTTGCTGATATCGACGTGGGAGACAACGTTGGTGCCAGGCTACAAATGGATCAGGCTGAAGCCGAAATCCGCATTGCCCGCGCATTCGCGGAAAAACGCCGCGCGATGGCAGTTGCTCTCGAACAGGAAATGGTGGCCCTCACACGAGAAAACGAAGCCGTTGTGGCGCTGGCTGAAGCCGAGATTCCTCAGGCGATCGCTGCTGCTTTCCGGAACGGACAACTTCGGGCGGCACAGAAACCCCGCCGCCGCGCTGGATTCATCGAACCGCGACCACGGACGGTTTGCCGCACTGTTGATACAGTACGATCAACGTCTGCGTTTATAATTCGTGACGGCGATGCCTGACAGTGATGTCAGACCTTGACGACCCTGAAAACCGCCCTCCAGCGAATCACCCAAACAACTTCGCAATCGGCTGACCCATGTCTGTAATGGGCACGGGGCGGTCGCCATCGTAAAGATTCTTTGAATAGTCAACTCCGACCGCCGCATGAATCGTGGCAAACAAGTCTGCGACGCTTACAGGATCAGCCACGATCTTCTTGCCGAGCTCGTCTGTTTCGCCGAACGCACCGCAGTGATTCAGGCCACCGCCGGCAAGGACGCAACTAAAGGCACTGCCTTGATGGCCACGTCCACCTCCGCTGTCGAATTCTGGCGGACGGCCGAATTCCGTTGTGATCAGAATCAGCGTCTTGTCGAGCAACTGCTTCTCTTCCAGATCCATGATCAGTGTACTCACGGCAGTGTCCATCTCCTGTATCAACGCATGCTGCTGAAGGATGCCGCCGTTGTGAACATCCCAGCCGGAACCGTTGAGAAAGTTCAGATTGTGTGACACTTCAATGAACCGCACGCCGCGTTCAATCAGTCGTCGCGCGAGCAAACATCGCTGGCCGAATTCGCCGCCGTAGCGAGTTCGCAGGTCGCCTGGTTCGGAATCGAGCTGGAAGCTGCGATTAAATTCCGGGCCGCTGAGTTTCAGACTCTGGTCAATCGCTGCTTCATATTCACGTACGCGAGCATCGTCGCTCGGTGTCTGTGCATGTCTGAGATCTGCCAAAAACGATTCACGCCGCGACTGCCTCGCTGGAGAAATGCTGTGTGGCCGCGATAATCCCGCAGGTCCCTGGCTGGTATCAGTGAGATAAAGATAACTGTCGCGAGCACCCAGAAATCCAGGACCGCGTGTGATGTTTGGATAACCGATAAGCACGTACGGCGGAGCGCCGTCCGCTGCAGCGCCGCGTTCGTGTGCTACGACGGAACCCAGTGAAGGATAAACCACCGTGCCGCTGACCGGCCGGCCCGTGTGCATAAAGTTCGTTGCGGCAGCATGCTCGTCGATCACTTTATGGTTGACGGTTCGCACAACCGTGACGCGATCCATCGACGGCGCGAGATATTTCAAATGTTCGCAGACTCGAACTCCATTGACGGCGGTTTCGACACTTGCATAGTACGAGCCTGCGACTTTTTCTTTCGGGTCGCCAACACGTTTCGGATCAAACGTGTCCAATGCACCCATGCCGCCGCCGAGCCAGATCGAAATCACATGCTCGGCTCTACCTTTCAGTATCGCTTCAGCCTGAACTTGCTGCTTGAGCGTTGAAACAGCAGCCAAAGAAGCGCTGGCGGCGATGAAGTTACGTCGATGCATGTTGAAGGAACCTTAATTCGTAGCGGTGGCGAGCGGCAGGGCGTCAGCCCTCCGAGCGTTCTCATCGTGCTTGTGTTTCCTTGATCCTCGTTCCGAGGCTGGAGCTTAGGAACAAGTGAATCCCGATTTCATAAGTGAAAAGCATCTCGGTGTAAACACTCGGAGGGCTGACGCCCTGCCGCTCGCCAGAGTGTATCAAAAAGTGATCTCGTTTTCGGACAAACTAAGGCACCCAGACAAACTCGCTGATATTCACCACGCTCCAGACGATGTCTTCGTAGACTTCGCGCCATTCTGGTCGTAGTCGCGGATCTGGCGGCAAACCCGCACGAGCACGTTCCTCAAGCTGCAGAGCGATTGTCGTGGATTCGGGACTCAGATGATTCGACCACGTGACCCTAGGAAGCGGATCGAGAGGCGTGATTGGGGAAATCTCCGCAGGATGAAGTGCTCGATTTTCAAAGCCGGCAGCCAAAGCTCTTGCAAGCGGCGAGCGTTCGGATTCGCTCGGCAAGCGGCTGAGGTATCGCATGAAAATACTGTCCACGAGCTGATCCACAGATGTCGCATTCACCGCCAATTCAGCGAGGCCGCTACCCAACGATGCACGCGTCAGTAAAACAGATGCGGTGCCGTTGGCAAGCACACCGGGTTGAAGCACATTCGCTGCGGTTTCGCGATCGGTGCGAGGGTTTTGACGCGATCCGCTCCAGCCGAATGCTTCCATGATATCCGTGATCGCTCGTGCGCGAGGAAGACCGAGACTTGGTCGATCACGTTCATTCGCAAGGCTTGCCAACATCCATGCTCGACGAGGCACACCGAGCGTCAAACGATTCGAAGCCGGTCGTCGTGCGTCGGGGTCGAAAGTGAGTTCTTCCGCATCCAGTGCCTGTCCAGCCGCCGAACAGAGCGAATCGACAACTTGCTCTGCCGACATGCGACGACGATCCGGCGCGACGAAGAAACGCAGTTCCGGTGCCGTTGTGCGATTCATTCCGATGGCCGCACGCTGATAAACATTCGAGGTCATAATCAGTCGGGACAAGTACTTCAGATCGTAATCGTGAATAACGAATTCCTGTCCAAGCCATTTAAGCAAATCCGGATGGCTTGGCGCATGACCTTCCCAATCGTCGGGCGGTTCGACGATACCGGCGCCCATCAATCGTCGCCAAATACGGTTGACGATGACCTTCGCGAATCGTGTGTTTTGCGGTGATGTGAGCAGTGCGGCCAGTCGTTCTCGCGAGTTGCCGGGCGAATGCATCAGAGCCGTGAGCGACTCATCGTCGATGCAGCCGGTCACTTCAGCAAATGGCCACACCGGTGCCACCGTTTCATCCGGCTTGAGCGTGACCTGGATCAGCGACTGACGTTGCTGTTTGGCGAAAAACGCATCTGGCACGCGGCTGGTCACAGGAACGGTGACTGGTTTCTGTTCGAACATCGCTGCCAACGAATAAAGATCTCGTTGCTTCGTGCTGTGATAAGGAGAATCGTGACAACGCGCGCACTGCAGTTCGATTCCCAAAAACGCGCTGGCGACGATTTGTCCTTTGGCCGCGAACGGCGCATCGTTGTTTGCTGCGATGCCGAAACCTGCGCTCCCGCCTTCGTGTTTGCTTCCGCGGAGAAGAATCAATTCGGTGACAATCCGATCCATCGATTTGTCGTCGCGAAGCGCGTCGTACAGAAACCATCGAAACGGTCCCGTAGTGTTCAAACTGGCGTTGATCAGTGTCGGGTTTTCCGCGAGAACATCCTGCCAGTAACTCGTCCAGTGATCCGCCCAGCGTTCATCTGTCAGAAGTTCGTCGATGATTCGTGATCGTTTATCCGGCGACGTCTCTGAGACAAAGTTCCTGACATGGTTTTCGCTCGGTGGCCCGCCAACCGTGTCAAGAAAAACGCGACGCAGAAATGCAGCGTCAGTCAGGATTGCTGGTGGAGTGATGTCTTGTTCGGTCACCGGCGGGGCGGGCCATTTGGCACCGTCCCTGATCCATGTTTCAAGTGTGGCGATTTGCTCCGCGTTCAATCCACCGCCGCCCGGCGGCATCTTTTCAACGGGATCAAGCGACTGAATGCGACGCACGAGTTCGCTCTCGTTGGCGTTGCCGGGAACCAACGCTGATGATTCCGAGTCACCACCCTTGATGGCCGCTTCGCGTGAATTCAGAAGCAGGCCACCATTGATTTTGTCGCCGTGGCAGCGAAAGCAATTGTCACGCAGAATCGGCAGGACGTTGTCATGAAATGCACGGGCTTCGGCGATCGGCGTTTCCGCCGATGCAGTGACAGCGATATGTGTTTTGGCGGCAAGAAAAGCATCGATTGGATTTGCGGGGACGTCCTGTGCTGAAGGCGTCTGAGGCAAGGACGGCAACGGTTGCTGTGTGGCCCATTGGCGGGCGAAATCGTGCCGCATTTTCCAGAACTCGTTTTGGCTTGCCGCGGCGGCACGACGATTTGCGTCGTCGAATTGCTGTAGCGATTCGTCCAGCCGTCCTAGTGCCGGAACGACCCCAGCATCCGTCAGCGGAACTGGCACGGAGGTTGTTGGATTCAGAAGCATGAACGCAGTACCATCGTCGGCTTCCACGGCGACACATGTTTCACCTGGATCGGTACGAAACTCCTTGCCTCCGACAATCGTCTCCAGAACAACGCGGCATGTTCCGCTTTCGTTAACGGTAGCGTCGGCGAAGACTTCCTGCTGACGATGCTCGGCAATTCGCGCGCCGGCAACGGGAGCGTCGGCGACCGGCGTCATCGGTTCTTCACCGCCCGGTGAACCTGGCAAGGGTTTGCTCGTGGCGATCAGTTGGC
>JAYVNW010000319.1:0-2635 GCA_043758225.1 Candidatus Kuenenia sp.
CGAACGTTCTGATTGAAGCAGCGTCCTTCGCATCGCTCTCGGTTCGCGCGACCGCACGGTCACTGAAATTGCATAGTCCTTCGTCGTATCGCTTTGAACGCAAAGTCGATCGACAGTGGCTCGACTGGGCCTCTCGCCGTTGCTGTGAACTCATCCTGAATGTTGCCGGCGGAACGCTGTTGAAAGGCTCTGTCGTTGCCGGAAACTCCGTGCCCGGGACTCGAGATTCGATCACCCTGCGATTTGCACAGGTTGGTCGTCTGCTGGGCATCGAAATCACTGCGGACGAATGCGTTCAGATCCTGCAGACGCTTGGACTGAAGTGTGTGACTCGCAATGCTGACATTGCTACCTTCGAACCGCCCAGTTGGCGACCGGACTTGCTGCGAGAAGTCGATCTTATCGAAGAAGTCGCTCGTATCCATGGTTACGAACACATTCCGATCGACGCCACACTGCCAGTTGTTGCCACGGCAAGAACACTGCGTGAACGCGTCATTGATGCGGTCCGCACGCAGTTGGTGTCAAGCGGTTTGTCGGAAGCATTGACGTTATCTTTTGTGAGCGAACAGCAGCGGCAAATGTTCCGTCCGGCAGGAGATATCCCACCTGTTGCCGTGCATCATTCCAGCCGCAGTCATGAAAACCAATTGCGACAGAGTCTGATTCCAAGTCTGCTCGCCTGTCGTCGTCAGAATGAACGACACGGCTACGCCAACGCGGAACTGTTCGAAGTGGCTCGCGTCTACCTCACTGCCGGCCTTGGTCAGCCCGAACAACAAGCGGAACCGCTGACGATCGGCATTGTGTCCGGCCGATCGTTCGCTCAATTGTCGGGCGTTGTCGAAGCGCTTGCCGCAGAACTGGCACCTCATGCGATTCTGACGACCGAACCCGCACCTCATGTGGAATACGCATCCGGTCGCGGTGCGACCGTGAGTCTCAACGGAAAACCCTGGGGCTGGTTGGGGGAACTCAGCCGTGACGTGCTGGATCAAAGCGATCTGCAGGATGCTGTTTGCGTCGCCGAACTGCGAATGCCGCTGATCGAAGAACTGTTCGAAGTCCGCCGTTCATACACCCCGCTGCCACGCTTCCCGTCAATTTCCCGAGATCTGAATTTCGTACTTCCGGAATCGATATCGTGGGCACAGTTGTCGGAAACAGTGTCTAAATCTGCGGGCTCACTGTTGCTGGGAACATCGTTTGGTGGACAGTATCGCGGCAAACAGATCGATGTTGATCATAAGTCTTATCTGATCACGTGCCGCTTTATGGCAGCCGACCGCACATTGACGACTGAAGAAGTTGATGCGGTGGTGAAAAATGTGATCTCCAGTTGCGAATCTCAACTGACTGCGAAATTGCGAGCGTAATCCTGAATGAACCGAATGCTGCTCAAATCAAAAATCCATCGTGCGACTGTCACGGACGCCAGCCTGCACTATGAAGGCAGTATCACGCTGGACCCGTTGCTGATGGAAGCGAGCGACATTGTCGAATGGGAGCAGGTTGACGTCTACGATATTAACAACGGCAACCGCTTGACGACTTACGCCATCAGCGGCGAACGCGGATCGGGCGTCGTCTGTCTTAATGGAGCTGCTGCACGACTGGTGCAGATTGGCGACCTTGTCATTGTCTGCAGCTATGCTCAGTTCTCAGACGAGGAGTGTCAAAAGCACGTTCCGAAGACCGTACAGGTCGATGACAAGAATCGCATTCCAAAGCGACGCAAGTCGTGAGGTCCGCGAGCGGCACGCCTCAGGTTGCCGATGCATTGCGAACTCTCACTCACGCGACCAGTGCATCGCCAACTAACATGGGCACTACGCCAATCGAATCTATGGCGCTGCACAGTTTGATATCGTTGTCATAACCCAAATCAATCAGATTCAACCCGCCATGCGACTTTCGCATGGCTGACTCGATCTCTGCAGACAGCGTTCCGGAGGTCTCAACATTAACGCTCTGGCACCAAAATCCCCGGGCAATCTGCGCACTATCATGCAGTTCCCAGCGATCCTTCTGCGAGGTCAGCAACGTCTCAACAACTGCCCCTGCAAACAATACATCCTCGCCTGTAATCTCACCATCAGTTCCGGCGCAAACCAGATGTAAAGCTCGTAGATCGGCACACAAGCGGTCAACCAACGCCTGACGATTCACAAATGCCCCGATTAAAATCGTTTCCGCTGCCGCAGACTTCAGCAGCGCCTTTGTCCCATTTGTCGTAGTGAACGCAATCGTCTTTCCTGCGACGCGACTGGTTGGATATTCGGTGGGCGAATTACCGCAATCAAAACCTTCAATCAGAACGCCGCCGCGCTCACCGCCGAGCAGCACGGATCCGGTAGGCGATTCATCACGAATTTTTCTCGCTTCGTCCGGCGAGCCACATGGGATTACACGACTCGCACCATTCTGCAATGCCGTCGTGACTGTGGAGGAAGCGCGAAGAATATCGATGATCACTGCCGTGCCGCCAGAAAGACTTTCGGCATACATGAGGGCTGGCAGGAAATGAACGGACAGGGACTGCACTGTGAGACTCCTGTGAAAACCCAAAAGCAACCCAACTCCGGTTGAATGTTGCGACTGACGATCATTCGCGGGTGTGCGAACCAGCAGCGGT
>JAYVNW010000320.1:0-1945 GCA_043758225.1 Candidatus Kuenenia sp.
ATGAACATCATTGGCGGTGCGTGCCATGACCTCTGTTAAACTGAATTGACTCGTGAGCGTCCACGAAAAAGCTTCGTCAAACCAGATCGAGCGGGCATTTAGTTCATAACAGCGAAGCCCAGCTGCCACCATAACGATGGAGAAAATGGCGAGCCCAGCGACACGTCGGCTCACAATTCAGCTCCACCCGCAGGGCGATTGATGTGTTTCATTGCGGACGCTTCCGATAACGATTGGAATGAACTTTTCTGTCGGTCACTTTAACATCGAAACCGGGAGCTAGCGATCAACGGCTGATTCAGACGAGACACTTATTGACTGCTCGATGCTTAACGCCGCGCCAGACTCCCCAGGAGCGAGCCACCCGTCGATTCCTGACTTCTGGCCGCTCGAATCCTTTGCATTCGCCGACGTATCCGCAATAAGCCGCAAAACATCTTCCACGAATCCCGCACCAGACGCACTTTCGATCCCGGGACTTCACGCCACTCGACATGCACTTCGCGCACGACCATCCCGTGTTGCTGAGCCACCGCCAGAATTTCCTGGTCGAACAGGTAGCCGGTTTCGCTCGATTCCGAGAACAGTTGCTGAGCGACATCGTGACGAAATAATTTGAAACCGCACTGTGTATCCTTCACCGAAGTTCCCGTCAGCATCCGCACCAGATGCCGAAAGATCCACGCCGTGAATGCCCGCAGTCTCGTTCGCCGGATGGCGGCGTGCGATGGTCCCCAGCGAGATCCGATCGCCAGGTCGGCGTTGTCACCAATCGCCGCAATCAATTTGTGAATCTCACGAAACGGCGTGGCCCCGTCGGCATCGGCGAAAAGAATTAGCCGACTTGATGTGGCCGTGTCGTCCGAATGAACGCCGTTGCTGGATCCCGACCGGGGACCGGTCGGGCTACTGAATGTGGCCAGCACTCCAGTGCGAACAGCGGCACCTTTGCCCCGATTGACGGAGTGAGCCAACACTCGCAGAGACGGAACAAGGTGAGCCAGATGCTGTACGACTTTCGCTGTGGCATCGTTGCTCCCGTCATCCACGACGATCAATTCCCACGCCGTACCGAATCGTGAATTCAGCACTTCTGAGGCGTCCGCAATCGTCGATCGAATCCGCAACGCTTCGTTGTACGCCGGGATCACAACAGTCAGCCAATTGTATGCATTTCGCTCCGCCGTGATACTCTCCGACTCAGTCAACGAGGTTTCCCGCAGATCAATACTCATCGCCCGTGACTCCCGCATCCAGAGGTGTTCCAGTCAAGCGAGTGCCCTGCGGAGTAAACAGATTGTAGTAAACCCTGCCGTCAATCGACTCGGAAAGGAAACGCACACTGCCATCCGCCAGCGAGACATTTGCGCCACCCGGATGAAAACTGTTCAGAAATGGCGATTCGCCTTCCGGCATGACTTTGCCGAAATTCATCCTGTGATCACCGAAATTCGCCTTCTGAAAATCGACCGTCGCGGCGGCACAGGAATTGTTGGGGCAGATCTGGTGGCTAAAAAAGAATCGTGTCTGACGTCCATCCGCCGTGGCCCAGTTGGTAGTAGGCCGGGCGGGGTCGTACCCCGTTCTCACATTTTCGCCCAGCAGTTGGGTATTCGACATCCCGTCAATAATTGTGGCGGGCGTGTGGTGGCGCGTAGTTCCCTGATAGCCAGGCGTCCCGGTGAACTGCCAGTTCTCACTGAAAAACAGGCCGAGTCGAAAAAACAACTCACGATCTGTCGGAGAACCATCTTCGGATTCGTCGCTCACGCAAACTAAACCGTTCCCATTCAGATCCAGTGGCTGATAGAACGGATCGGCAATACAATCCTGGACGCCGTTGAGGAAGAAGGAATCACCGATTCCGCCATTGACGGCGTAACTCAAGTCACCCTGTCCGTCCGCAGTGTAATCACTTGGACAAGCCAAAACCTGCACGTGGATC
>JAYVNW010000321.1:0-3326 GCA_043758225.1 Candidatus Kuenenia sp.
CGAGGACGGCGTCGAAGCTCGACATTTCGGAGCTACAACGTCTGGCCACGCGGCCTTATACGACCACAGCGGAATGAAGATCTTTAGTGGCGGGATCACCGCCGCACGCGGTCATCAGGGCGAAAGTGTCGGACGCAGCGCGATCATCGCATTGGTTTCGGGAAAACGCCAGAAGTCTATCGAGTGTGACGTGTTCGGCTGCCCGCTCTTCGCAGCTGATGAGACCGCTGGGGAGTCCACGCGATGAAACCATCAAATGAGAATCACAGCCAGACTCGCACAGTTGCAATGCGAACCACCGAATTGGCACGGCACTACGAAAGCCAGGCCTGTATCAGGACCGACCGGCAATTTGCCGCACTGCTGTTGCTGCAATGGCTCGGCAGCATTGCATTCACACTCATGATCTCGCCGCAAACCTGGCAAGGTGCAAAAAATCAGATTCATCCGCATCTGATCGCCTCCATACTCCTGGGCGCCATCATTAATGTCGCGCCCATGACACTCGCCGTGCTTTATCCAGGAATCTCGTTGACGCGGCACGTAATTGCGGTCGCGCAGGCTTTAATGTCTGCACTGCTGATCCATCTTACGGGCGGCCGAATTGAAACCCACTTCCACATTTTCGGGTCGCTGGCGTTTCTGGCATTTTACCGAGACTGGCGGGTGCTGGTGACTGCAGCGGCGGTGGTCGCGGTTGATCATCTGCTGCGCGGCTGGTATTTGCCGATGTCTGTTTACGGTTCGGGTGTTCCAACTTTATGGCGATCACTTGAGCACGCGGGCTGGGTCGTGTTCGAAGTGGTGTTCCTGATTCTTTCGATCCACCACATCCGGCAGGCGACGCTGCAGGCCGCGTTACATCAGGCGGAAGCGGAATTTGCGAATCAGGCAAAGAGCCAGTTCCTGACGAATATGAGCCACGAATTGCGAACCCCGCTCAATGGCATCCTGGGAATGAACGAACTTTTGCTCAAAACAAAACTGACCGAACAACAGGCCCGCTATATCGATGCCAGTCGGACCAGTGGAAAACTACTGCTGCAACAGATCAACAATGTCCTGGACCTGTCGAAGATCGAAGCCGGGGAAGTTGAACTCGACCTGCACGAATGCCAGATCGAGGCTTTGGTCTTCGACGTGGCCGATGCCATGAGTTTTGGAGCAATGCAGAAAGGACTGTTGCTGCGGACTCACGTCAATCCGAGTGCCTGTGTGACAGCGATGTGCGACAGCCATCGCTTACGACAGATTCTGGTCAACCTGATCGGCAACGCCATCAAGTTCACATCCACAGGTTCCGTGAGGGTCGGTGTCGAATGCCTCCAACGGGATCAATTCAATGCCAGAATTCGGATGTCTGTCACAGATACGGGTATCGGAATTCCTGCGGAGAAAATCGACAGCATGTTCTCTCCGTTCACTCAGGCGGAGAGTTCGACCACACGAAACTTTGGCGGCACTGGACTGGGCCTCTCGATTTGCAAAGAGTTGGTGGAACTGATGGGTGGCCGCATTGGTATCGACAGTGTCATCGGCCACGGCTCGACCTTTTGGTTTGAGGTGCCGGTTCAGTTGAGTGAGTCGATGACTGACGTTGCCAGTCCGGTCACGATCATTGCCGATATTCAGGTGCTTGTCGTCTCCTGCGATGATCAGGACCGTGCCGAGGTTCTCGACTGCCTGCGCGCCTGGGGCAGTCCGTGGAAGACCGTTTGTACGGACGCCGAGGCTGTGCAGGCAGTGACCTACGCTGAGTCCATCGATGCGCCGATCAGTGTTGTGCTGATGAAATTGCCAGCGGATTCAGATACCGCCACCGGAACCGATCCGATGAATCCTTTTGACGGTTCCGACGAACTGACAAAACGACACAAACTGATCGAAATCCTGTCGCATGAATACGGTTTGCCGGTGATCGGTTTCGGCGCTCAACTGGAATCGTACCGAAAACATCAGTTGCGGCAACTGGGCATCCGCCACGTCCTCCATGAACCGCTTCGCCCCAGCAATCTATTTGATTCGCTCATCACAGTGGCGACTCAGAAGCGGATTGAATCAACGGTTGCGGATGAGCCAGATGTCCGGCAGGCGGAAATTCCACCTCAACTCAGCGGGCATGTGCTGGTCGCTGAAGATAATCGTATCAATCAGATGTTTATCGAAGAAATCCTGAAGCATTTTGGTTGCACCTGCGATCTGGCCGAAGACGGCGAAGACGCAGTCGCGGCAGTCCAGGGCCAGCAATACGACCTCGTGCTGATGGACTGTCAAATGCCTGTGATGGACGGCTTCAATGCCACCCGAGCAATTCGCCGGTGGGAAGTGGGTTCCACGGATTCGCGTCGGATTCCGATCATTGCACTGACCGCCAATGCCGTAAGCGGCGATCGTGAACGATGCATCGAAGCGGGCATGGATGATTATCTGACCAAGCCTCTCAATTCCAATATTCTACTGACAACTCTCCTGCGATATCTGCCGTCGCGAGAAGCCATATGCGTCCAATAATTTTGGCCAAACATTTCCTTCAACATTGACACAACCAAGTCCATTTCGAGGCTGAAAGCTATGACATCCAGTATGTTTGCAGGATTTAACGGGGCGTCAGGTCAGATCCCATTCCCGGGGCCGTTCCCCATTGATTCGAAAGGGCTGATGTCGCGATGTCTGGGAAAGATATCGTTCGCATTAATGTTGCTTGAGGAGTTTGAATCCAGTGGGAAACGCAACGTGGGAAAAATTGTCCAGCACGTGGAAAGAAACGAGCCCCTGGCTGCCGCTGAAGCTGCTCATGCTCTCAAAGGAACTGCCGGGATCATTGGCGCGGAAGTACTCCAGAAATTGGCGGCCGAAATAGAAGATGCCGGTCGCGGCGGTCAGGCCACAATTCAGCTTGCTCTGGTTCATGAGCTTCAAGCTGAAATGGGACGCTGCCTGGTCTTCATTCCCGCATTTCGCGACACGGCAGGAAAGGCGTAGTGTCGGGCGGTCAATAAGTGAGCAGCAAGGCTAGCCGCCGGTGAATTTCGCTGCAGAATCCCGGCAGCTAGAGCCTTGCCGCTCAGTTCGCAACGGACAGTGATAAACCGCGCGATGCTTAGAGAACAACCCCGAGATCGGCGGAGAAAGGGTCGGCAGCCCGGATGAAACGCCGACCATGAGTTGATCGACTTTGAAAAAATTCAAGGCTCTGAAAAATCGGTTTCCCCTGTGAAGGAGAGCAGCATGTCCATTGAACCACTCAACGCCCTTGTCGTAGATGATGATGTCATTTCACGCAAGACGGTCGGATTCAATCTGGAACAGGAAGGCTTTCACTGTGC